>NZ_FMXO01000010.1 GCF_900104215.1 Desulfonatronum thiosulfatophilum
CTAAAGGTCCCTGGTAGACCACCAGGTTGATAGGCTGGAGGTGTAAGCGTCGCAATACGCTCAGCTGACCAGTACTAATAGACCGTGAGTCTTAACCTCTCTATTCTTCATTCCCTATGATCGGTGATGCGTGATCATACAACTTGCAACCCAGATACCTCTGGTTACCTCGCAAGACAATCACAAAACACCTATAAAAATTAGTTCTGGTGACCTGGGCGGAGGGGACACACCCGATCCCATTCCGAACTCGGTAGTTAAGCCCTCCAGCGCCGATGATACTGCGGTTCTAACCGTGGGAAAGTAGGACGTCGCCAGAACTTTCTCTCCAAAAACAAAAAGCCCGCTTCTTTAGAAGCGGGCTTTTTGTTTTAGCTATACCTACTCAGCACATCCTCTACATGCCAATGCACTCTTACAGCATCTCCGAAAAGGCCCCTTCGAACACCGCAGCCACAGGGCGGAACTTCTCCAATGCGACGGCCTGAAGCAAGTATCCCCTCTCTCACTCCGGTATCAAAGGTACTCAATGCAAAGCCGATGCAAGAGTCACGTTGCCAATAAAGTCAGTTAGCTCCACCCCTGGTTATTGAGGTGTTTTCATAGTGTTCGGCAGTGCCTACTTCATTGCATGCATTTCCGGGATCACCACATTCAGCAAGGCTGTGAGCCTTGGTTCAATATCTTGCCCAACATCGATAATTTCCTCTAATGAAGTCGGCACCATACAGTCCGGCAGGTTCTTGTTCGTAAGGCAGGACAGACCGAGGATTTCCATCCCCATCTGGCATGCGGCTATTGTCTCCATGACTGTGGACATGCCGATAGCGTCAGCTCCAAGCGCTCGGTAAGCTCGTGTTTCCGCCGGTGTTTCTAGACTTGGACCAAGAATGCCGATATAAACCCCTTCCTGAAGCCGGTAATTCAGTTCAAGTGCCTTAGAGTGGACAAGTTTCATGAGTTTTTGTGAGTACAATTGGCTCATATCCGGAAATTGAGGTTCACCGTAGGAAAGCCCGATAAGTGGATTGTGGCCTGTCATGTTGATTTGATCACTGATGACCATCATTTCCCCGGGATGAAACAGAGGATTAAGAGCACCGGCAGCATTGGTGATGATCATTTTTTTAACGCCGAACCGTGCCAACGTGCGAACACCAAAACATACCTGATCCGGGGAATATCCTTCATAGAGATGAAATCGACCTTGCAGGGCCAGAACCGGGACTTTGTCTATCCATCCGGCGCAAAGATTGCCTGCGTGACTTCGCACGGTAGAACGCGGAAAACCGACAATATCACTGTAGTCAATGCACAACTGTCCCTCAAGGCTCTCCACCCATTGACCCAAACCTGTCCCAAGAATAACACCGACGGGTGAATGCAGATATGACTCGAACCGGGAGTGAAGAGATTCCACTGCGGCCGATACCTGAGCAAGAGGTTGTTTTCGCGACATGTCGATCTGATTCATTATCATTATTTCCCCTTTTCATTCCGTATAAATATATCCCTGAAAAACAGAGTGTTATTTTGAAGTCAATGGGCGTAAAAAGCAATGGATAAGACGACTCTTTTCGGAATAGTTGCCGGCACATCGCTTATCATGGCAGCGATCATTCTCGGCGGATCAATTGATACGTTCATAAATATTCCCGGTTTTATGATTGTGGTTGGCGGAACGTTAGCGGCAATATCCGTCAATTATCCACTCAATGAGATTATTCAGGCGCATACGGCTGCATATAAGATTTTCGTTTCTCGCAAAGTTCGTGAAAAAGATGTCGTCAGCACCATGGTAAAAATTGCGGACATAAGTCGGAGAGAAGGTTTACTGGCTTTGGAAAATGTCAAGACCGAAAACATGATCTTGAAAAAAGCATGTCAATTGATAGCCGACAATGCAGACCCGATGATGATCCGTGAGATGTTGACCATTGAAATCGCATCCCTGAGACGCAGGCACCACATGGTTCAGGATGTTTTCAAGCGAATGGGAGCCTATGCTCCATCGTTCGGAATGATTGGGACTCTCATCGGTCTGGTGCAGATGCTCGCTTCTTTGCATGATCCAAGTACAATAGGTCCGGCCATGGCCGTTGCACTGCTTACCACGTTTTACGGGGCCATGATGGCCAGCCTTTTCTTTCTTCCCATGGCCGGCAAGTTGAAAAGCCGCAGCCAGGAGGAAATCTTACACCTGCAGATCATCTTTGAGGGGGCAAAGTGCATTTTGGAGAACAACAACCCACGCCTCGTGTACGAAAAGTTGTCTTCGTTCGTGCCTCCGAAGGATCGCCGTAGTGAACGATAGCTCCGCTGGTTCGCCAAACAACCCTCTGGACTTTGAGGATAACGGTGAAGAAAATAATGACTGGGTGGTCATCTTTGCGGACCTGTGTTTGTTGCTTCTGGTTTTTTTTGTCTTGTTGTTCAGCATGTCCACGTTGGATGATGTCCGTTTTAAGGAGTCTTTTTTTTCCGTGCGCATGGCTCTCGGCGATGTCATGGGGGGTAGCCTTGGGGCCGACAGGATTCCTACGGAAGATCTTGGAGTTTTCATCGATCAAGCCAAGTTGCACCGGCAGGTTGTGGAGAACCAGCATAAAATTTTTTCAGATTTTCGATATTTTCAGAATACCAAGGGAATGGAAGGCGTTGTCGGGGCTGTTTTTGACGAAGGGACAATCACGTTGCGGGTGCCTGGGGATGTCTTGTTCGCTTCGGGACAGGTTTCACTTACGCCTGCAGGAAAAACCTTAATCGCAGAATTGAAAGATTTTTTTGTGCGTTACCATGATCAAGTCATCAATATACGCGGGTTCACGGACGACGTACTTCCGTCGAGAGGTGGGCGTTTCGAGGATAATTGGGAAATTTCCGCCTTGCGTGCAGTCAATGTACTACGCTATCTTATCGAACTCGGGGTTGAGCCGGCTAGACTGACCTCTACGGGATTGGCGGATATGTATCCGCTCTTTCCAAACACATCCCAAGACAATCGCGCCAAAAATCGGCGGGTTGAATTTGTTTTGGAGAAGCGCATTGGCAGTTGAATTGTTAGATTTTACAATCGAGTTTGACGAGACGGATAGTCAGCGCCGCCGCGGGTACCGCGTCCATTTCCCCGGTTTGACGGTATGGATCCCGGACCGAAAGACATGCTATTCCGTGATTGATCTAAGTACCTTTGGCGTGTGTTTTCGCGATGAGGAGAAAAAATTTTCCTTGGGTCAACAGATGTTATTGGACATCAATGTTCAAGGGAAAATTTGGGTGGCGGGCTTGAAAGCCAAAATCGTAGGGATTCGTGACGAGGCGCTGGTGGCCTGCAACTTTGAAGAGTTGTCGGAGCCTCAGGAAATCAAGATGGACAAATTGTCCCTTGAAATTCAAAAGCGGTGGATTGAACACCGAAAACGTCAGAAACAACAGCAGGGCGAGGATGAACAAAACTCGAACCATTCATAAAATACTTATAGCTAATCGTGGCGAAATTGCTATTCGGATCATTCGGGCGTGTCAGCATTTAGGCCTTGATTTTGTTTGCGTTACAACCAAAGAGGACACCGCCTCCGGACATTGCAGGCTGGCTGTCGAGGTCGGCGGCGAACAGGCATTGTACACAATCAGCTCGTACTATGATCCAAATGAAATGTTTTCCGTGGCAGACGCATCCGGCGCCACGGCAGTCCATCCAGGCTACGGATTTTTTGCAGAGGATCATCGCTTTGCCCGGCGTGCAAGTGAGCGCTCGCGGCCGCTGGTATTTATCGGGCCGTCATGGTCCGTCATCCGTAATTTGGGAGACAAGATCAATACCAAACGCCTGGCTCGCAGCCTGAATATCCCCACCATTCCGGGTTCGGACAGGCCTTTGTATGATGAAATTGAAGCCGAAGCCATAGCTCAGGCGCTTTTTTCATTTCAAATTGAACAGGGGATTCACAAGCCGGTGGTGCTGGTCAAGGCTTCGGCCGGCGGCGGCGGCATGGGTATCGAGGAAGTCAGTGATCCGGATAAGTTCCGGAGCATATTTCGTCGTGTACGCAACTATGCCAAACGTCAGTTCAGGGATGAAGGCGTTTTGGTGGAACAACGAATTTTTGATTTCAACCACCTTGAAGTGCAAATTGTTGCTGAGCGAAATGGAACGAACGTTGTCCATTTCGGCACCAGAAACTGTTCAGTGCAAAGCATTGGCCGTCAGAAGCGTATAGAAGTCGCCCCAGGTTTTGCTCCCCAGTTTGTGACGTATGCTTTTGATGCAGCAGACGTTCTGGATTCCATCATCAACCATTCCTTGTCCATGGCCCGGGAGGTTCGTTACGACAATGTCGGCACCTGGGAATGGATAGTGACCCCCAACGGCCAGCCGTTCCTGCTGGAAGTTAATACTCGCATTCAAGTGGAGAATGGAGTAAGTGCCATTATTTCCAGGGTGCCCGGCAAAGAGCATGTGGACTTGATTGCCGAACAGATCCGTCTTGGACTGGGAGATTCACTGGGCTACACACAGAAGGATGTTGTCTTTGAGGGCGTGGGAATTGAGTATCGCATCATTGCAGAGGAGCCGCACAACAAGTTTGCTCCATGGGTCGGTCGGATTGAACGATTCCAATGGAAAGAGGAACCCTGGGTCCGGGTTTATTCCCACGTTCCGACTGATAGACCCTATGAAATTCCTACGGAATTTGATCCAAATCTTGCATTGGGGATCGTCTGGGGAGAAACGCTTCATCAGGCTCGAGAGCGAGGCCAGTCCTTCCTGGATAATCTGGTGCTGGAAGGACGAAACACCAGAGGTGAGCCGTTGCAATCCAATATTGCCTATCTTCATGCAAAGACGGATATGTTGCTGATGTTCTAGGTCTGCATCTGTCGTTCATGAAGATCCTTTCAATCTAAGAGTCGCGGCATTTTCCGGCTTGTAGATTGGAAGATGCGGCTGAGGCTTGCATAACCACCTTGTACAGCAGCACTTTATGTCATTGGTGCATCTTCATGTCCAAACGTACTTTTCAAGAGTCGACACGGCAAGCAGTGCGATTGTTGAGGACATGTTCAGACGACAACCTTTAATAACATTGCTCTTCATGGAAGCGGGTTAATTTTGTTGTCGGACCTTTCCGTTTGATGCCGTCCCAGTCATTGTTGCGGCGTCACGAGTTTGACTTTCCGTAAATGTGGAGCATATTGAGAACTAAGTGATGGATATAGATAAGAGTGTTTTGGAATTGCGTGAACGCCTGAAGTATATTCAGGATATATTTGGCCCCAAGGAAAATGAAAATGTTCTGCTGTTGCGGGCAAAACTGCAAGAGTTTGAGGACCAACTGTCCAGGCTGGAGTCGGCCGAACAGATTCGTCAGCTTTCATCACTGGAAGATCTTTTTGATTTTTTGGAGAAGAAGCTGGAACGCCAGCTTTCTCCCATGGATAAAGTCCGTATCGTTCGCCATCCTCAGCGAATTTCACTGAAGGATATTCTGGAGCATGTTTACGACAATTATACAGAGATCGGCGGTCAGGATGAATACAGCGTCGATCCCAGTATGCTTATTGCCCGGGCTTATATTACCCGCAGGGTCGGCAACAAGGTTTACAATCAATCAGTGATGGTCATTGGCCAGGAAAAAGGCCATGGGCAGGAGTTTCGCAACGGTGGCTCGGTCAAACCATGGGGCAATGCCAAGGCGTTGCAGTACATGAAGGTAGCGGAAACGGAAAATATTCCCATCCATGCCTATGTGAACACCCCCGGCGCTTTCCCGATTGAGGATTATCCCGGCGCCGCACAGCAAATAGCTCGAAATCTATATGAAATGGCCGGGCTTCGCGTGCCGGTGATCGCCATATTTTCCGAAGGGGGATCCGGGGGAGCTGAAGCCATCGGATTGGCGGACGTTCGCTTGATGCTGTCCCATGGCTACTACTCGGTCATTTCTCCCGAAGGCGCCGCGGCTATTGAAGGGCGCATCCGACAGGGACAGCGTGTCCCTCCGGAACTGGTTGAGACATGCGCGAAGCAATTGAAAATCACCGCGGAAGACAATCTTTCCCTGGGCCTAGTGGACCGAATCGTCCAAGAGCCCGTACTCGGCGCCAGGACTGAACACTATGATTTTTTCAGGACCTTGCGCCAGGAGGTAATCAACGCAACGGACGAGATTATTCTCAATGTCCGCGGAATGAACTATTTCCGGACCAAGGCCATCATGCGCCAGAAGAAGTCGCCGGGCGCGAATGCCGAAAATATATTCGTTCGTTGGAAGCTGGGAAGCGGCGCCCGGGATCGCCTGCTCTGGAAACGCTACCAGCGTTTTATGCGCTTGAGCCGGCATGCCGTGCTGGATCGCAGGTCCATGGGCCAAAAGATTGTTGATTTTGGAGTGGATTTGGGATGGTCGGTTCACTCTTTTTTCAAGTATGATTTCTGGCGCAAACACCAGAAAAAGTTCTCTAATTTGGCCGAAGACGTGGGTGCGGAATTCCAGGTGATTCTCAACAAATGCTTCGCGCCCATCAAACGCATCAAGGGGTCTTTAGCCACGACGGAAGGAGATGCCAACGGCAATGAACAGTGCCAGTTGACGCAGCTGTCTCGCTGGGAAGAGCAAGAGGCTGAGTCAAAGAAGGAATACGTTAGTCTCAAGGCAAAGCGCGATACGACCATTACATGCCCCAACACCCCGATCCATGGTTGTCTGGATATGTGGGCGCCGGATCTCTACGGCGAATGGGCGGGAGTGTGCATTCACTGCGGTCATCATTTTCCCATGGAGTATGAATGGTATCTCAGCAACGTATATGACAAGGATTCCATCCGGGAATTTAATGCGCAGATTGAGGCCAAGAATCCGCTCAGTTATGAGGGGCTGGATCTGAAGCTCGAGGAGGCCAAGAGCAAAACCGGAATGAAAAGCTCGTGCATGACGTTTGAGGCCACGATCAATGGAGTTCATGTGGTTACGGCCATGCTGGCAGCCGGGTTCCGCGGGGGATCGGTTGGAGCGGCCGAGGGTGAGAAATTCATCCGTGCAGTGGACAGGGCACGCAAAAAGCATTTCCCTTTTATGGCCTATGTCCATGGAACAGCCGGGATTCGGATTCAGGAAGGAACCTTGGGGGTAATCCAGATGCCGCGTTGCACCATGGCGGTGAGACGTTATCTGGAGGACGGGGGGCTGTACCTAGTCGTCTACGATACAAATTCCTATGCCGGGCCCGTGGCCAGCTTTCTGGGTTGTTCTCCGTACCAGTTCGCCATTCGTTCCTCCCGTGTCGGTTTCGCCGGCCTGGGAGTAATTCAGGAAACAACTGGGATGCCGGTTGACCCTCATTACCATGGCGCCTATCAAGCTTTGTCCCGCGGCCATATCCAAGGCGTTTGGGATCGGCGAGAGATGCGCAAGAATGTGTATCAGGCTCTTCAGACCGTGGGCGGCAGAAATCTCTATTACCGCTGATGAGTGATTTGCATTCGCTTGATGCCGTGAAACGATGAATCTTCAAAATGTTCATATCCACTTGAGGAAGTTGAGGGTGCTTAATTGCTGAACATTACCGAAATGCTGGACGAGATTAAAGCTTCCCCATTCGAGGAAGTCGTCATTACAGCGTCGCACACCGGAATTGTGGAATTTGTTATGGATACGCCTGGCGCTAAAGTCATCGGGCCGTCGGGGGAGTGGAAAGAAAAGCCGGGGACGTTGCTCGCCCGGCTGGAGCGCGAAAAAAACAAAAAACCTATTCATGCCGCCCAAAAGGGAGTCGTGGAGCACGTTCATGTTGAATTGTCCGGGCAATTTGTTCAGGCAGGAACCAGGTTGATGACTCTGCGACATTTTTTGAGCAAGGATGAAGTGTTGGATCGGCTCTTGAGGAAAACCCTTTATCTTTTCAATGCTCCAGAACGTGCCAAATACTATTTTCGGCCGGATATTGACATCAAGGTGAAATCCAAAGGATGTCAGTCCGTAGAAGTCCGTCCGGACATGGACTTGTTTATCCTCTCGCGCATGAAGCGGGAATCCCAGCTGAATTATTCCGGACCGGAAGGGATCATTTACGCAGTGTATTTCGAATCCAACCAGAATATCGATGCAGGTTCCCCATTGATCGGGGTCTGCAAAAAAGATCAGCTGACCGCGATTCAAGATGTCGTCAGTCGTGTACAGAGCGAGTGGACGGAACAAGATTAATGGTCATGACCGCGCCAGCAGGTCAGGGAGGATGCCCATGGGAAAGGTACTTCAGATCCGTGTCAGTGCCAGCACGTACGATGCCGATGATGTCTACAAAACATGGCCCAGGCTGAGCAAACTGGCCTGGGGAGACAAACGTTTCGCCGAAAAAAAGCCCATTGGGGTGCGGGAGCTTGTGGCCGATTTGGAAGATCTGTGGAAGTTCGGAGAAGAGTGGCCCGATGATACCAAAAACATGATCGGCAACGCCGTTCCAAATCTGCAGGAACTGGACGGACTTTTGGAGTCGGCCCTGGCAAATCGCGATGCCGAGAAGGCCGATAAAATATCCTATAAAATAGAGGACGCCTTGGACGAACTGGAAGGTCTGGTGAAATAACCTTAAAGCCTGTGTGCCGTCCGGCTGGTGTTGAACACGGTCCGCACAAGCCGACCTCGTCGGCAGCAGCCATCAAATTCGGCTTTAGACTGTTATGATTGCGTGAGTCCGGTAATGGTTCGGTGACAACGTCCGGGTTCATCCAGCATCTGGGTCCTTCAAATCAAGGCAAACCGGATAGTTCCGGAATAAGAGAATTATTGACAGGTACTGCATTCTGGAGAACGCAGTCTTGTCCTGAAGCGTGGAGGAATAATGAGCGGATCGCTAAATAAGGTCATACTCGTCGGTAGACTCGGACAAGACCCAAAACTTGCCTATACCCAAAGCGGGCAGCCTGTAGCCAATTTCACGTTGGCCACGGATGAGTCCTATACGGACAAAGACGGTCAGAAAGTTGACAAAGCGGAATGGCACCGGGTCGTGGTTTGGGGCAAACAATCAGAGTTTGTGGGCAATTACCTGTCTAAAGGACGATTGGTGATGGTCGAAGGCAAATTGCAAACCCGTAAGTGGCAGGATCAACAGGGCCAGGATCGGTATACCACCGAAATCGTCGCCCAGCGTGTTCAGGCAATGGATTCCAAGGGCCAGCGCACTGAAGAAGCTCCCATGCCTGATGATCGCAACCTCCAGGATCGTGCCCCGCAACCTTCCGAAGTCAGTGGGATGGACGACGTGCCTTTCTAGAGTCTAACACTCCCAAACTGTAAACAGGAGAAGGCGAAGTAATTGATTTACTTCGCCTTTACTTTTTGCAGTTTTTAAAGGATGGAGTGAGATGTTCGTCGGTGCTATATTTTGAACAATGCTTGACAGGATCTTGAGAGTTTGAGCAAATCAACTGACATAAGCCTGCTGAACGGGGGAGTGGCTTTGGCTTCCAAGCGCGGAAACTATGCTGATCGGAGGATTTCATGGCCTTGAGCGATTTGCAGCGCATGATGATGTACGATACCGCCACACAGATGTGGCAGCAGGACCTGTTGATGAAAACGTATTTTCATGGTTCCAGCGTCGGCGCGAACCTGCGGGCCATGATGCTGGGACGCCAGCCGGTGCAGCCCCTGACTAATCCGTTTGATGAGGCCATCACCGGCAAGCTGCGCTCGGACAGTGGCGTGATTCGTCAGAATGCTCGAAATGTGCGGGAAGCAGCTTTAATGGTCGGCATTGCGGCAAGTGCCGTGGGGACCATTAAAACTACGTTGGAAGAGATGCAGGCCCTGGCTCAAAAGGTTGCCGACGGCGATCTTGAGTACAGCGATACTGTGCGGGATGAATATAACGCTCTGCGCAGTAAGGTCAAAAGCATTGTCGAGAATACACAATATAATGGTATTTCTTTGCTGGACAGTGCGAAATGGGGCATTTCGCAGATTGATGCCCAAGGTAACGTGCACATCCAGGCGTTTCTGGACGAAGGGTTTAACGTGACCTTTCGCAGTCTTAATTCCGTGGCCTGGGACAGTCTGCAAGGGGCCGACCTGAAGGATGATCCGCAGGAACAATTGGACTTTTTGTCTGATTCTATAGTCGAAATGGCGCTTGTGGAGGAGATCTACGATAAGCGCCGGGACGGACTTGAGTATCAGGGGGCAGCCCTGGAATCACAAGCTGATTTGCTGGACCAGGCCGTGGCGGCCAGGCGGCAAACGCCGATGCTTTCCCTGGAAGAAATTCTGCTTCATCTGTTGTTCCGCAACTCCGGAACCATTGTGGATCAGATGGGATAATTTTGAGAGATGGACGATTCAGCGATCCAGAGGCAGGTCGTTGCGCAGCCAACCTTTACCATGACTGCTCCCGGCAATGCCTTCCGGAATGTCCATAGCGCCTGAAAAGCCATGAGCGTGTAGAAACGGCAGCAGCGTTCCGGTCCGATTGCCGGTGCGGCAGATGATGGCAAATGGTTTTGTCTTATCTCCATCTAAAGCCAGTTCCAAATCACGCAAAAATCCTTGGGAACCATCGGGATGCTGCTCGAATGAAAGCCGCAGGGATTTCCGTGGCGTGCCGGTCTGCTGCCATTCTTCAGAACGTCGAATGTCGATGACCTTGATTTCCCCGTTTTGCAACAAAGCCCATGCTTGCCCCGCGCTAAGCGTTCCGGGGCGGCTTGGGATGGTATGGCTTTGGGTCGGCTGGTAGAATGAAATGCTGAAGAAGATCGCTCCAGCGACAAGCACGAGAAAGAGGCAAAGCAAACATGTTCGGGAGCGAGATGGCATATTCATCCTGTTTTACGCGGGATGCGGTTTAAAAACGGCGTGTTTTGGCAGTCATGAGGTCGCATTACGATCCACGTCTTGGCCGCTGCCATGGAAAGGTCACCGCTGACCTTGTGAGCCCACAAGTAAGCTGTTCCTGGTTCGGGTCAAGTGTTTTTGGCGGATGCATGAAGAAGGTTGGACAATCATGAGCCGACAAGCGTTGCGAGGTGTGCATGGTCGATGAACCAACCGGTATGTTTGTGGATTTGATGTGGTATGCCGCCCGGAGCATTGAAGCTTTGGGCGTGATAGTGATTTGTGTGGGTGTGATTACCACCACGGGTCTTTTTTTATATCGCTCCTGGATGCACCGGAATGCAGATCGCTTTTATAGAATCTACCGGCGGGGCATGGGCAAGGCAATTTTGCTGGGGCTGGAGTTGCTGGTTGCCGGCGATATCATCCTCACGGCAACGCATAATTTTAACTTGCAGCATATTGCCTTGCTGGGGTTGCTGATCCTGATCAGAACATTTCTTAGTTTTTCCATGGAAATTGAATTGAACGGATACCTGCCCTGGAAACGGCCACTGGATCGGGATGATGACGTTTAATGCCAAGGCAAAGGAGCGAGCATGAGTGAACTTGCGGATATCGGGGTTATCGGCCTGGCGGTGATGGGCGAGAACTTGATCCTGAACATGGAGAGCAAAGGATTTCGAGTCGCTTGCTACAACCGGACCGTGGACAAGGTTGATGCCTTTGTAAATGGCCGTGGTGCCGGCAAAAATCTGGTTGGCTGCCGCACTCTGGATCAATTGGCGGCGAATCTGGCCAAGCCTCGCAAGGTCATGCTCATGGTCCGTGCCGGAGATGCCGTGGACGTATTGATCGAGATGCTTGTTCCCCTGCTTGATCCGGGTGACATCATTATCGATGGGGGCAACAGCGCGTACATGGACACCACACGGCGTTGCAGGGAGCTGGCAACCAAGGGGCTGCTCCATGTCGGCGCCGGTGTTTCAGGAGGCGAAGAGGGGGCCTTGCATGGACCGTCCATCATGCCTGGTGGAAACGGTGCGGCTTGGCCCGCCTTGCAGCCGATTTTTCAAGCTATCGCGGCCAAGGTAGAGGACGGGACGCCGTGTTGTGATTGGATCGGTCCTGAGGGTTCCGGTCATTTTGTGAAGACCGTTCATAATGGGATCGAATACGGCGACATGCAGATCATATGTGAGGCCTACCATCTCATGTCCCAAGGGCTGGGCATGAGCGCGGCGCAAATGCAGCCCATTTTCGCCCGCTGGAATAAAGGATTTCTGGATTCTTACCTGATCCAGATCACGGCGGATATTCTGTCGCAGGTTGACCCTGACAGCGGAAAGCCCGTGGTGGACGTGATCCTGGACGCGGCGGGGCAAAAAGGGACCGGGAAATGGACGTCCCAGGTCGGCCTGGATCTGGGGGTGGCCATCCCGCAGATCGCCGAAGCCGTCTTTGCCCGGAGCCTTTCCGCCGCCAAGGACGAGCGGACGGATGCGCATCGAAAGCTCACCGGCCCTGATCCCAAATATACCGGAGATTCCGAAATGCTCGTGAAACAGTTGGAGCAGGCAGTCTATGCGGCAAAAATTTGCTCATACGCTCAAGGGTTCCAGTTATTGCGAGCGGCTTCCCAGGAGTTTGCTTGGAATTTGAATTACGGCGGGATTGCTCAGATATGGCGGGAGGGATGTATAATTCGAGCCCGGTTTCTGGGAGACATCAAAAAAGCGTACGATGCCGACGCTTCCCTGGCCAATCTCCTTCTGGCTCCGGTGTTTCAGGAAGTTTTGGCCAATGCGCAATCCGCATGGCGCAATGTCTTGAAAACCGCCATGGACTTGGGGATCCCCATGCCGGTCATGGCTTCGTCCCTGAGTTACTACGACGGGTACCGTTGCGCGCGCCTGCCGGCAAATCTGCTTCAGGCGCAACGAGACTACTTTGGTGCACATATGTACGAACGAACAGACCGGCCCCGGGGAGAGTTTTTCCATACCAATTGGACCGGAATGGGAGGAGCAACCTCTTCGACGACTTACAATGTGTGAAGATGAGTAGATTCAGAAAAAGCAGAGGCGGCTGTTGCCGCCTCTGCAGTGGAATTATGGATACAGGTCGAGCTAACTCTTGAATCTGCGATCCCAATCGAATTCCTTCGATGTGACCACGTCTTCAAGGCGTCGGATTCGTTTGTCCAAACGGTCAAACTTGCTTTTGATCCGGGAAAATCCTTCGTTTCTGGAGCGGGCGTAGACCTGGTAGAAATCATTTTCCTCGTCGGTGTTCAATGGCAGCACCGGTTCAGGTTTGAGGAGAAATCCAACCAGCAAGTAGATGCCCACTACCGGCCAGAAGCCCGTGAAGAAGAGCAGCATGACGGCGATGAATCGCGTCCAGAAAACCGAGATGTTTAAGTACTTCGCCAATCCCTTGCATACGCCAAGGATGATTCCGCTTCTGGAGCGGTAGAGTCGATCATGTGGTGTGTTTGCGAAATCCATCATGGTGTTTCACCTTTCTTGTCCCGACGCATCAGGATGGACTCCAGGTTTTCCACTCGGGAGTCCAGCTTCTCGAGGTTTTGGTAGATTTCCTGGATCATCCTGGCCTCGTTCTCCTCTTCGGGGGAAAGACGCGATTCAGAGCCAGGCCGGTAGAATCGGATCGCCATCAATACGATTATTCCCAGAAAAAAAACAATGATCAACGCGCCGCCGACAAGAACAAGGGTTGATAAAAAACCCATCATGAGTTGTTCCTCGATGTTTTGTGTTTATGCGGTAAAAGCGTGGACGGCTCATTCTTCGCCCTGGTTTCTAACTGGAAATTCTTGCTTCAATTAGGCGAATCCTCCTGCTTTCTCGCAGGGTTTCGCATTCGCAGGGCTTCAATTTCTCGTTCAATATCCTCATCAACTTCCAGCTTGGCGAATTTTTCTTCCAGCGTAAAGGACTCTTCCTTGCGATCTTTTCGAAACCGGTCATCCATGACCCACGGCCCAGCCATTTCGGCTTCGGCTTCCATGCGGTCGATACGCTGTTCAAATTCCTCGAATCGCATCATGGCGACCTGGGAATCGGCCTTGCGCAGATCGCTTCCGACCCGCTTGCGATCCTTGGCTCGAATGTGACGCTGAACTAGAAGTCGTTGCTTCTCCTTGGCAGAGAGGAGTTTTTCCTCCAGCGCGGTGAGATCGGCCTTGTATCCATCTATGATTCTCTCGTTCTCGATCAGTTCCCGGGAGATTATTTCCTTTTTGGATTCGAGGCGTCGGCGTTCCATCAGCGCTTCCCGCGCCAGATCCTCATGCCCTTTTTCCACGGCCAATCCGGCCCTCTCCTGCCATCCGGCAGCCTTAGCCTCCAGCATTTCCCATTCGCGGCGGATTTTCACCGTGGCTGCCATAGCTCCGGCACAAGAGGCCTTGAGTTCTACAAGAGTTTCCTCCATTTCCTGGATCATCAAGCGGAGCAGTTTTTTTGGATCCTCGGCACGCTCCAGCATGGAATTGATGTTGGAACTGATAATGTCTCGAAATCGATTAAAAATACCCATTTATTTGCCTCCTTGTAATATCTTTTTGTAACTGCTTCTTCGTTTCGGCAGCATCTCCTGGCCATGGCTTTCGCCGTTACGACCTCAGCGTGTAAACATCTGCTGCCATTTGTCATTGAACGAAAGTCGGAAATCCATTTTTTTATGGTCCACCCGGACTTATAATTGCAGTTACATCATTCTGGTTGGGGACAGTTAAGCATTCTCTGTGCCATAGATGATTTGCATGGAATACGAGGAGGTTGTCAGTCCAGACAAAATGTCGACTTGACGTTTAGCGCCACATCTTGGCAAGCTATTCAAGCATATGGCGATAATTACCAAAACACATTCCCTGTTCAGCGAGGCTTTGGGACGATCCGATGCGTTCCTTTCGTTTCAGGAACAACTCGGCGCGGTGGCCAAGGTCGACCGGCCGGTGGTCATTATCGGTGAGCGCGGCTCGGGCAAGGAATTGGCTGCTGTTCGACTGCACTACCATTCCACCCGTTGGCAAGCGCCGCTGGTAACGGTAAACTGTGCCGCTTTGTCCGAGTCGCTCCTGGAATCCGAGCTTTTCGGTCATGAACCCGGCGCGTTCACCGGAGCCATACGCCTGCGTACGGGGAGATTCGAGTCCGCCCATCAAGGTACGCTTTTCCTGGATGAAATAGGGACCATGCCCTTGACCATGCAGGAAAAGATCTTGCGGGTCGTGGAATACCAGGTTGTCGAACGACTTGGCGGATCCCGCCCCATGGAGGTGGATGTCCGAATTGTAGCGGCCACCAATGCAAACCTGAAGAGCATGGCCGAAAGTGGCCGCTTCAAGGATGATCTGCTGGACCGTCTGGCGTTTGAAGTGCTGCATGTACCTCCTTTGCGAGAGCGGGAGGGGGATGTTCTCCTTCTGGCCGAACATTTTGCCGCACGCATGGCCGTGGAATTAGGATTATCCACAGCGCCGCGATTCAGCAAAAAGGTGTTGGAGATTCTGGAAGGTTATCCATGGCCGGGAAATGTCCGTGAATTGAAAAGCGTTGTCGAGCGTGCCGTGTTTCGGGCCAAGGGCTCAGAGGTGATCCGGGACGTGGTTGTTGATCCCTTCGCCCGGACAGGGCGGAAAGTAGTTGAAGCGTCCATGGAACCGTCTGCTGTCTCGCGACAGGAAAATGGTTCCACGGAACGGGGAGCCGGACTTTTGGAATCCATGAACCTTCCGGATGCCCTGGCCGACCTGGAACGGCGATACCTGGAACACGCTTTGCGTCAGGCGCGCTTCAATCAGCGCAAGGCCGCCAAAATCCTCGGCCTGCGCTACCACCAGTTCCGCGGGCTGTACCGCAAGCATTCGCAGGTCCAGGCAGAGTTGAACAATACCGATATGTAGAAGAAAATATGAAACGACTCAGCAGGTTGCGGTTATGGCCTCATCCGGCGCGAGGCTTCGCTTCGAGGGAAGACCTGCTTGGTTTCAGGATCCGGAATTCAATGTCTGGCTACCCGTGTTTTGCGGGAATGACTTGTTTTGCCGTTTCCGAATCAGCCATAACCGCAAAGGCGGGGATTCATTTTTTGCTGATGAACTGAATTGTCGGACAGGTGGGCTTTTTTCTTTTTTTTGGTGCAGCACTCGGTTGGCGGGGATGATCCCCACGAACAAGATATTGTGAAGAGATCAATGAGCAAAAAGATAAGATTTTCGGTGCTGGGAGCATGTCCATGAACTTCCAGGTTCTTCAAAATCGATTGTATTTCGATAAGAAGGACTATGAACTGTTGGGCATTGTCAACGATGTTCTGGATCGTGAAGACACTCCCAACTTGAAAAGCCTTCTGACCCCTTATTTGCATCCTCATGGCATCAAGGAGATGGCCGCATCCAAGGGATTGAGAATTGCATACGCCGTGGTGCGCTTGTTCCGTTCTCTGGAGCGAAGCAATGTCGACGAACGTCTACGAACCTTGAGTGCCCTGCGCGAAGAAGTATTTTCCTCATCCGGCGTAGGTTTGCGGAATAATACAGCCAGGGTTTTGCTGCAGATCATGAAGGAATTGGTTCGGGCCAAGGACGAGGAACAGAAATTGAAGCTGGCCCGTGATTTTCGGGAAGCAGCCACGGGACGTCCCCGGGCCATTGCCCGTCAGTTGCGGAAATACCATCTTGTGGAAATGCCCGAGGAATGGAACCAGATTGCCTTTGATGACCATGTTCATGACGCCAACACCAAAGGCCGCAAAACCGCGACTCATCTGATCATGGACGCCTGGATCAAGGGCATCCGCCGGCTACGGGTTATTTATTACAACTACTTGACGCCGGAAGTGGCCGATGAGTTGATGCGCGCGGCTGCGATCATGGATGTCGATGTCCGGGTGGGGCTGGAATTCACTCCACGTTTCCGGGGCCGTTATATCCGTCTGATCTGGTCGCCGCGCGGATTCAATGAATCCAGTGACTATTTGGACTTTTGCCGCCAGCCTGGCGTTCAGCAGTTCATGGATGAGGGGCGCGCCGCATCAGAGTATAAACAGGCTTATGTTTTTGCCGTGATGGAGGCGTTCAATCAGAAGCATCGGCTTGAGATCAACCGCCGCTTCGGCATTCTCATGCCCTTGCTGTCCCGGGATGAATTGCTGCATCTCGTCGGGACCGGACAGCCTTCTTTGCACCACCTGGCCAAATTGATTCATGACAAGATCCTGCCGCTTTTTCGCGAACGGCTTGACGATCTTCATGAATGCTGCGCTTATGGAGGAGAGGAGCAACGCCAGGCAGGCACGCAGTTGGCGGAAACGATGAATCGGTTCGATATCGAAAACATCATCGAGGAGTTTTTGCGGCCGAGCAGGAATCCGGATCTTCCCAACCTTGCTGTTCCCTCCGATGATGACGATGCGCCCGCTCTGCTGCGGGCTTCCCTGCAAGAACTTCTCGACAAGCTGGAACGATTGCATGCACGGTACCGCATCACCTTGGGGTTGAGCGGATTGTGGGCCGAGGATGTTCTCGAGATCCTTTACCAGAGTCAAGGTAGGGTCACCCGACTGGAAGCATTCAATTTTAAGGACACCGCATACAACCGTTGTCCGGACAATACTCGAATCTTTGAATTGCAGTCCGCCTTGAATTCGGGCAATGCCGTCTCATTGAAACGGGTTGTGATGGACATCGTCCAGAAGGTTGTGGCCGATCCTGATCGCAGTGAAGATCAGAAGATAAGACTGCGGTCGATTCTTAGCGATCTGGAAACCTTTCGAGATTATTACCGTGGTTCAGTTCTGGAATCCCGCATCGGGACGGATTCCACCGGCGGTTCGTCAAAAGTGCCGGGCATGGGTTTGGTTGTCGTGGATACCCTGCCATGGCGATGCCGGCGGCAGATGAACAAATTGGGTGACTTACAGGGCGGAATACCGATCCGGATTGATGTGGTTTTGCGCAAAACCTACGATTTTAGGCACTTCGAGCGCAAAATGAACCGGATGTCCGGTACCGGTCAGCCATGCATATGGAGTCGAATAATACCGTGGCTCTGTCCTTCCAACGATGAATGGCAGGTTCAACAATACCAGAGCGTCCCCTCGGAGCACAGCAACATCCGTATCCTGGGCGGGTTTGCCGATGCCAACGGCAATCGTCTGGAACTGGACTGCACCGTCCAGCCAAAGGTGAAGAAACGCCCCCACCCCAGGTATCTGAACACCAATATCAAAAACTGGCTGAAAATCCTTTGCGGGTTTGTACCTGCCTTTGCCACCTTCGCTTTGACGAAAGACTGGTGGTTGCTGGCCTATTTCGGGGCCTTGATCTGGTTTGGGATCACTGGTGTTCGCAACATTATACAATCCGTCCTGGGAGGCGGCGGATTGCGGCGCACGCCGTTTTTGCGTTGGAGCGAGTACGTCAAATGGAATCGAATTTCCGACTCCTTGATGTACACAGGGTTTTCAGTGCCCCTGCTGGACTTTCTGGTCAAGACGGTCGCCCTGGAGCAGGGCATGGGGGTCACCGTCGCCACTGCTCCCCTAACATTGTACGCCGTTATGGCCGTGGTCAATGGACTGTATCTTGCGAGCCACAATCTGTTTCGCGGCTTACCTAAGACCGCGGCTGTCGGCAACCTCTTCCGGACCATCCTTTCCATCCCCGTGGCTCTTGCTTTGAATTTTTTGCTCGGATTTGCGCTGGCATCAGCGGGGGTTCCGGCTGTGGGGGCGGTGCTGCAAAGCTGGGCCGCCATCATTTCCAAGCTGGCCTCGGATATTGTTGCCGGGTTTATTGAAGGCCTTGCGGATCGCGGCGTCAATTTCAGGGAACGAGCACGGGATTACACGCAGAAATTGCGGCAGATTTTCGATGTCTATGCGCGTCTTGAGCTGCAGCATCCCGATTCCGAAGTGTTGAGCGTTCTTGAGACGCCGGAGCGATTTGTGTGCTCGGTCAGTCTGGAGGAGGAGAGCCTGAACTTGGCTGCCATCGTCAATGCCCTGGATCTCATGTATTTCTGGATGTACCAGCCGCGGGCTAGGCATGTTCTGGAACAGATGATGCGACAGATGAGTACGGAAGAGCGCCGGGTTTTTCTCCTTTCGCAGTATGTCCTGCAACGGGAACGCGATATTTCCCAGCTGTTTCTGGACGGACTGGTGGGTAAGAATTTTGCTGGGGCACTGGCTTTCTATCTGCACAACTGGCGCAGATACCTGGAAGATATCCAGCGACTGGCCCTGCACCTGCCGTCATTCAGCATACCGGTACCCAAGCCCAGACGCACGCAGTGCCGAGTGTGATCGCAGTGAGTGTAATAATGCTCTGGTTTGGCCGGCATTTGATGAGTAGCATCCCTGTTTTTTGACACGTGAATAATTTTTCAGTAATGCGCCTTCACCTACATTTGAATTTTGAAGACGATTCGGTTCTTTCGCCAGCTTATTTTGAGATTTCAGGGCACCTCCTGGCCGTCTTTCAACTCATTTCACATCCCCTCAACCAAATGAAAAATCAATGGATATTGTAACCATTGTCCTCATCTTGGCGGTGTTCGGCGGATTGCTGATGGCCTTCAGCATCGGCGCCAACGATGCCGCCAACGCCATGGCCTCCTCCGTAGGTTCACGGGCTATCACCGTACGCCAGGCCGTGGTGATCGCCTCCGTCCTGGCCTTCGTGGGGGCTGTTTTTCTCGGTGCGAACGTGGCCGCGACCATCTCCCGAGGGATCATCAACCCGGAGATGATCGAGGACCAGAATCTGCTCATGCTGGGCATGCTGGGAGCGCTGCTTTCGGCCGGGCTGTGGGTGCTCCTGGCTACGGTGTTCGGCTTTCCAGTCTCCACCACCCATTCCATTGTCGGCAGCATTCTCGGATTTGGGTTCGTAGCCGGCGGACCGGAAGTGGTTCGCTGGGGTACGATGTTCGGCATTGTGCTGTCCTGGATCATTTCGCCATTTTTCGGGGCCTTGCTGGCCTACCTGGTTTTTGTACACATTCGCAAGAAGGTGTTGAGCGCTCGGGACTTTGTCCGCAGCGCCAAATTGTGGGCGCCTTTCTGGCTGGCCATGACCGTGATCCTGGTGATGATGTCCTTTTTGTTGAAGATGCCCATGGGCAAGGCCCTGGGAATCAGCATCTACGGTATTTTCGGCGTCGTTTGCGTCGTGGCCGCGGTGGTCTGGGGCATCGGATATTTGGTGGTTGGACGGTTGCTGCATGGCGTGGAACAGGGACCGGAAACCATGGAAGAGTTGTTTCGCCGGATGCAGATCGGCATGGCCTGCTACATGGCGCTGTCCCTGGGGGCCAACGACGTGGCCAATGCCATCGGTCCCGTGACGGCCATCTGGCTCATCGCCCGGACCGGGGGCTTGGCTGCCACGGCCGAAGTGCCGATTTGGCTCTTGCTGTTCGGCGGCATGGGGATCGCCGTGGGGGTCATGGTGCTTGGAAAGCGGGTTATGGCCACGGTGGGTGAGCGGATCACCCTGCTGACCAACACCCGGGGCTTTTCCGTCGGCTTCGGCGCGGCCACAACGGTCTTGATGGCCTCGAACTTGGGCATGCCCGTGTCCACCACCCACGCCACAGTAGGCGGTGTGGTCGGGGTTGGGCTGGCTAGAGGTTTCGCTGCGGTGGATTTTCGTGTTCTGGGAAAAATCGTGATGTACTGGCTGCTGACAGTGCCCGTGGCAGCCTTTACGTCCGTGGTAATTTTTCAATTATTGCGCTGGTTCGTGCTTTAGGCTCGACGGCGCGCAAACGAGGTGACACATGCGGGTTCGGATACCTTTTTTGAGCATGATCGGCGGACGTTCACCCATGGACGGTCTGTTGGAGCATTACAGTCAAGTGGAAGCCTCCATGACGATCATCAATGAGTCGTTGCTGTGCTATATCGGAGGCGGCAGCTCGTGCAAGGATTTTCAGATCCTGAAGCAGGAACTCGATCATCTGGAGGAGAGGGCGGACAAGATCAAGCGCAACACCCGCAACCACCTGCCCCGCGGCGTGTTCATGTCCGTGGATAAGACCTTGTTTCTGAACTACACCCGGGCTCAGGACAATATCCTGGATTCAGCCCAGGACGCCCTGGACTGGCTGAACATCCATACGGTGCAGATCCCTGGAACCTTGCGCACCGGAGGCCTGACCATCGTCGAGGGCGCCATCCGGACCGTGGAACTGCTCAAGCCGGCCCTGGAAGGAACCATTCGCCTGTTGCACACGGATTTCACGGATCGGCAAGCGGTCAAGGAAAGCTACCGCGCTGTCCGCAGCCAACATAATGACGTACGTAAGATGAAATCCCTGCTGTTCCGGGAACTGTTCAGCGCGGACATGGAATTCAAGGACGTCTTCCAGCTTCTGCACTTTTTCGAATACATGCACGAGATGAGTCACAACGCAGAAGGCTGCGCGGATATCCTGCGGGCGATGATTGCGAGGTGATGGGAGGAATCAGGAGGCGGATGAAGAAAGAAAAGACTGGAGACTCCCATCATTCCGTTCGAGCTTGCGAAAAAATGAACAAGGTTTATGGTGCTATGACTCAATGAACCTATCAAAAGGCAGCTCGTACGAGCTGCCTTTTGGTTTTGGTGCAGGTGTTTGCACTAGCCCTGACCATTCGGTGAAGGATCTTGGTTGTCGGAACCATCAGGGCTTATTCATCACAACCCCCCCCGGAACAGCATGGAACATCTTCTCTTAATGGATATCGGAAATACGAATACCAAAATCGGCATTGTGCAGGACGGATCGATGCTCGGCAGCTACAGCCTGCCGACCCGCTCCGAGTCCACAGCGGACGCATGGGGATTGCAAATCCTGCAGATCCTGGGTCTGCACAGACTGTATCCGGAAGATCTGTCGGGATGGGTGATCTGTTCGGTCGTGCCTCCGGTCGGCGCCCTGGTGCGCACGGCCGGGGAGCGGTTTTGCGGATGTCCCGTGCTGTTCGTACCGGAAGATATGCCCTTGGCCCTGGAAAATCACTATGCCAGACCCTATGAAGTCGGAGCAGACCGTCTGGTGGCCGCATTTGGCGCCAGACGTCTTTTTGCAAGTACTTCGCTGATCGTTGTTGATTTCGGGACGGCAACCACCTTTGACTGTGTCCAGGATAACGCCTATCTTGGCGGTTTGATTTGCCCCGGAATCTATTCTTCCGCCGCGGCCTTGGCTTCAAAAACCGCCAAACTGCCCACCATTTCCTTTGATGGTGTCGAAGCAGAACCAAAGATCGGTCAAAATACCACGGAAAGTCTGCGTCAAGGCATGGTTTTCGGGTTTGCTTCCCTGGTGGAAGGCCTTTGCGGTCGTTTGAAGCCGCTGCTGAAATCCCCCGTGGAAGTGGTGGTCACCGGCGGCCCGGCAAAGGCCCTGATCGGCATCACTTCGGGCATTGACCATTATTGCCCAGACTTGCTGATGCAGGGCCTATTGATGAATTACATCGATCATGCACACATGTTACGAAAAGGAGTACAAGTATGAGCAGCACTATTGTCGGCGTTTGGGCCAGAGAAATTCTTGATTCTCGCGGCAATCCCACTGTTGAGGTGGAAGTCTCCCTCGAGGCAGGAGCCACCGGACGTTCCGCGGTGCCTTCCGGTGCGTCCACCGGCTCCCGTGAAGCCCTGGAGATGCGGGACAATGACGCCCGCCGCTATGCGGGCAAGGGCGTAATGACCGCCGTGGAGCATGTGCGTGAGGAGATTGCGGATACCATCGTGGGCCTGGATGCCTTGAGTCAGCTCAAGGTGGATCAGGTCCTGCTCGATCTGGACGGCACCGAGAACAAATCCCGTCTGGGCGCCAATGCCATTCTGGGGGTTTCCATGGCCACGGCGCGGGCCGCTGCGAACTATCTTGGACTGCCGCTGTTCCAATACCTGGGCGGAGTGAATGCCAAAATTTTGCCGGTGCCGATGATGAACATTCTCAATGGCGGAGCGCACGCCCCGAACAACCTGGACATCCAGGAATTCATGATCCTGCCTCTGGGTGCTCAATCCTTTTCCGAAGCCCTGCGGATGGGCGCGGAAACGTTTCATGCCCTGAAAAGCATTCTGGCCAAGGACAAGCACATCACGTCAGTGGGCGACGAAGGCGGCTTTGCTCCGAACCTGAAGAGCCACAAGGAAGCTTTTCAATACATCATCCGGGCCATTGAAGCCGCCGGCTATCAGCCTGGAATCGAGATCGCCCTGGGCATCGACGCCGCGGCTTCGGAATTTTTCAAGGACGGCAAGTACCGGCTGACCGGCGAAAATCTTGAACTTTCCTCTGAAGAACTCATCGACTACTACAGCCAGTTCACTGCTGAGTTTCCGCTCATCTCCATCGAGGACGGCCATGCCGAAGGCGACTGGGACGGCTGGCGGAAAATGACCCTGGCCTTTGAGGACCGGATCCAGATTGTTGGCGACGACATTTTCGTGACCAACCCGGACATTCTGGCCGAAGGCATTCAGGAGGGCATAGCCAATGCCATTCTGATCAAGCTGAACCAGATCGGCACGGTCACCGAAACCCTGGACACCATAGAAATGGCCAAGGCCGCTTCCTACGGCACGGTCATCTCCCATCGCTCCGGCGAGACCGAGGATGCCTTCATCGCGGATTTGGCCGTGGGCTTGAACGCCGGACAGATCAAGACCGGCTCCTTGTGTCGCAGCGATCGTCTGGCGAAGTACAACCAGCTGCTGCGTATCGAAGAGGTGCTGGAAGAGCAGGGCGCATATTTCGGCCCGAGCATGATCGCCCAGTGGCTGGATGAGGAACCGGGAGAAGATTGATGGCCGCATTGGTATTGGACGGCAAGAAGACAGCCGCGAAAATCCGTTTGGAACTGCAGCGGGAAGTGGCCGATCTGGCCGCTTCCCGCGGTTTTTTTCCGGGACTGGCCGTGATTCTCGTCGGAGAGGACCCCGCATCTCAAGTCTATGTCCGCAACAAGGAGCGGGCATGTGCCGAAGTGGGCATCGTCTCCCGAAGTCTGCGTCTGCCCGGAGACGTCTCCCAGGATCACCTGGAAGGCCTGATTCGGGATTTGAACGCGGACGAAAAAATTCACGGCATCCTGCTGCAATTGCCTTTGCCTGGAGGGCTGCAGGCTCAACGCTGCCTGGAATTGATTGCCCCGGAAAAGGACGTGGACGGATTTCACCCCGAAAACATGGGGCGATTGACCCTCGGACTACCCGGCCTGCGGCCCTGCACTCCCGCGGGGGTTCTGGAACTGCTCGCCCGCCATGACTTAAGCGTTGCCGGAAAAAAGGCCGTGATTGTCGGACGCAGCAATATTGTGGGAAAGCCTTTGGCGATGATGTTGGCTCAGCCTGACTCCCGGGGCAATGCCACGGTGACGCTGTGCCATTCCCGCACACCGGATCTGGCCGCGGAAATGCGTCGGGCGGATTTTCTGTTTCTGGCTGTGGGCCGCCCGCTGTTCGCAACGGCGGACATGGTTGCTCCCGGAGCCGTGGTGGTGGATGTCGGCATCAACCGCACGGATCAGGGCTTGGTCGGAGACGCGGATTTTGCTTCGCTGCTGGAGACGGTCTCAGCCATCACCCCTGTGCCCGGTGGCGTCGGTCCGATGACTATTGCCCAGTTGCTGGGCAACACGGTCCAGGCATACCGAGCAGCCGTGCGTTGTTGAAGACCCGGGAGACGAAATAGGTTCGCATCCGTTTCGTTTCCCGTTTTCAGGTGTCTTCACTCTTGTGACGGCTCGGATTATCGTTCAGCCTGTTTTATTAATGAATCTCGCTTCCTGCGTGGCGGACATGCCGCTGCGATAGCCGGAGAAACCCTGGCCTTTTTTACGGGTGCGGATCAGATCTTCCTTGAGCAGTTTGTGCAGGCGGCGGGCTTCAGCACTGACCATGGAATGCACGGCCTGCAATTTTTCCATCTTATCCAGGAAGACCTCCTGAGATACTCGTCCCCTGCCCTGCCATGCCATATCCAGGAGGCGGCCCCGATCGTTGGCCAGGGCCTCAGCCTCTTCGATATTTCCTTCGACGAGCAAGTCCAGCTCCATCTTTCCCAGGTCCAAAGCCTCGTCCAGACAAAACTCGATTGTCTGCATCCTAGTTCTCCCGAATGGATTTGCGGACATCCTCACGAAGCTGAGCGACGATGCTTTTCCATCGTTCAACCAAGGGATGGAACTCATATTCCAGCAAGTCGGACAGCAGTATCCAGTCTTCGTTTTCCTGAACTTCCATCATTTCAGTGAACAGCTCGGACAATTCATTGACAGCCGTTTCAAACTGAGGATTTTTGGTCAGGGAAAACTCATCCCGCAGGGCGCCGATCATGGTCAAAAAATCCCGGGTCACATCCAACAGATCCTGGTACATTTCCAGGGCCTCGGCGTCGTCGGCGCGGCGGAACAGGTCGGCGATCTGCTTTGACCCCTCGCTCATCAGGCGGATGACCTTGTACAGTTCGCGGGCGATGTTCACGCCCATTTCCGGAACGCCCATGGTCTTGATTTCCACTTTCTGGATGTCGCGGCAATCCACGTCTTCTGCCTGATGGGGATAGATTTCCGAGAACGCCTCGTCATTGACCAGGACGTCGGTCACGATGCGGTTGTCCAGATGTTCCATGCTCATCAGCCCGACGAGCAACTCGTCCAGGTTCGTGAAGTTGGTGATGTTAAAATCAGATTTTTGCCCGTCGATAATAATCATTGCGGAACCTCCTTGAGAGTGGCGGAATTATTTCGCTGGATATTCAATTTTCGTGCCGGTTGTTTTGTTTTTCGAGCATGGATTTCCAGGCCTGCGTCAAGACGAGGTAGCGGCGGGTGAGGTGGAGGATATTGGTGAGGTTGTGTCCCTGGTCCTGAGATTCCGTGAACCACAGGCGGCCAAGTACGGTGAAAAATGGATCGCTTTGCCAATGGGACTGAAGACGTTCCCAGTATGCCAGGAATTTTTGTTTCACCTTTTCCATGGGGTTGGCGGCCAGGACCTGGACCTGACTTTCCAGGATGCGCAACAAGGCGATGCTTTGATCCAGGGAGGCCAGTATTGCGTCATGTTGTGCAACCGGCAGCACATAAGCGTGGTTGGGTGGGTGAATGACGGAACATTGGTCAAGAAATTGACGATAAAGGTGACGCTGGATGCGTATCCACTGGGTGCGCAAACTTTCTTCCTGCCCCGAGAGGGATTTGAGATCCAGGTACCCGTGCTCATCACGACGGGTCAGCCAAGCCCTGACACGGGTTGCATCCGTTCCGGGAGAGGAGGCAGCGGAAGGTCGTCGTCCCCCATTCTGGGGCGTGAGCAGATGGTCGCAAATCAGCTGGAACACATGGTGCGGCGTGATTTCCCAGCGGCATTTTTCCTGATGTGAACATGTGGTTCCAAACGCGCAGGGATGGCAAGCCAATTTCGGCTCCAGGCAAATGCTTCCTGCTCGGTAGGGGCCGGTGTCCCAGGGCTGGGCCGTGGCCAGAAAAATTGCGGCAATGGGGCGATGCAGGCCTGCTGCCAGATGCATTGTGCCGGTATCGTTGGTGACGAGAAGGTCGGCATGGCAGAGTGCCGCGGCCAGTTCGGGCAGTGATGTGCGACCGACAAGGTCGATGAAGGGGGCTACGGCATGACGGGCATACCCTTCAGCCAGGGGCCTCTCGCCGGAGGTACCCAGCAAAACGGGGCACATCCGGAAATTATCCCAGAGCAGCGCGCCGAGCTGGGCAAAATATTCCCACGGCCATTGCCTGCGGGGTTCGCTGGCGCCGGGTTGCAGGGCCACGAACCCGCGGCACTCCGATCTGGCTGCATCGGGGATCTTTGCCGTCAAGATGTCGTGGATGCGTTCCATGACCTCATCGGCCGGCCGGGCCAGGTCGAGATCCCGACAGCGGACCGGAAGATCCGCGCTGCGCAGCATCAGGTCCACGAGATTGAAGGGACTGCAACCTCGATTCATGGTGGAGGTTTGAAGAAACGCGGCCCAGCTGTTGCCGTAATACCCGAAGCCCTGCTCGTCCAACCCGAATCCGCCGATGGGATCCGTGTTCAGGAATCGGGCAAGGAGTCTGGCACTTTGCAGCGGCGTCAGGTTCAGGAGAGAGTGGGGGGGGAAATCCAGGTGCAACGCATGGCGCCAGCGGATAAACCGCTCCAGACCGTGAGGCCAGCCGCGATCCAGATCGGACAGAAGAGCCGCCCCGGGCAGGGCGAACACATGGTCCATGCCCTTCAGGAACTGGGCTGCCCCGGCGAAATTGTCCAAACAGACCAGCCCGACGCTCCGCCCTTGGTCCTGAAGACCCGCGATGACCGGCTGGGTTTGCAGCAGGTCGCCGAAGCGGGTCAGGTTCAGGACCAGAGTGTTCATCTACGCAAAGCTATGTCGGAAGATTGGGGGTGGCGTAGAGCTCGCCGCCAAAGGCGTCATTCACCACCAGGAGAGGGAAGTCACGGACGACCAGCTCCCGGACGGCTTCCGGGCCAAGGTCTTCAAAGGCGATGATCTTGGCTGCTTCGATGCGCTGAGAGAGGAGCGCGCCCGCACCGCCGGTTGCTCCGAAATATACGGCATTATGGCGAACCAGAGCGTCCTTGACGTCCTGGCTGCGTTTGCCCTTACCGATGGTCGCCTTGACGCCGAGACTGTGCAGCCGTGGGGTGTAGCTGTCCATGCGGTAGCTGGTTGTGGGACCGGCGGAGCCGATGGGCCGGCCTTCAGGGGCCGGCGAGGGGCCGACGTAATAGATGACCGCGCCTTTCAATGGAAACGGCAGCTCCGTGCCGGCCTCCAGGGCCTGGATGATTTTCTTGTGCGCGGCGTCCCGTGCCGTGTAGATGATTCCGGAGAGCAGCACCCGGTCTCCGGCCTTGAGCTGAACCACGTCCTCATCGCGCAGAGGAGCCCGTAATCGATATTCCTTGCTCACAGTTCCACCTCCTCGTGGCGTGCGGAATGGCATTGAACGTTGACGGCCAAGGGAAGGCTTGCGATGTGGCAGGGTGCCATGTTGATGCGCACGCCCAGACAGGTGGCGTCTCCGCCCAGCCCCATGGGGCCGATGCCGAGGTCATTTATCTCGGACAGCAGTTCCTGTTCCATTTTGGCGATTTCCGGATCAGGGTGGGCTTGATCCAGAGGCCGAAGCAGGGCCTGTTTGGCCAGTTTGGGGGCAAGTTCGAAGGAGCCGCCGATTCCAATACCGAGCATGATGGGCGGACAGGGATTGGGTCCGGCTTCGGCTACGCGGGTCAGAACGAACTCCTTGACGCCTTTCCAGCCCTGGGCCGGGGAGAGCATTGTCACCCGGGACATGTTTTCGCTGCCGCCGCCCTTGGCCATGAACGCGATTTTCAAACCGTCCCCCGGCACCAGGTCGATATGGATCACGGCCGGGGAATTGTCGCCGGTGTTCTTGCGGGTCAGGGGATGGCACATGGATTTGCGTAACAGTCCATCCTGATAGCCGCGGATCATGCCTTCGGTTACGGCGTCACGCACCCCGGCGCCTTCCACCCGGCAATCTTCGCCCAGTTCAACAAAGAAAACGGCCATGCCGGTATCCTGGCAAAGGGGCAGCCCGCTTTCCCTGGCCAGAGCGGCATTCTCCTCCAGCTGGGCCAGGATCTCTCGGCCGGAGGAAGAGCTTTCCGCCTCCTTGGCCCGACTGATGGCCCCGAGGACGTCCTCGGGCAGAATGCGATTCGCCTGCACGACCATTTTTGCCACCTGATCCGCAATTGTCGCGGCGTTCACCGTGCGCATGACTGTTCCCCTATTTCCGATTCCACGGCAAAAGATTCATCACTCCGGCCCAGCCCATCTTCCAGCGCAGCATGCCCAACTGGTCCTGCAGCGGCAGGTGCTTGGGGCAGACGTCCTCGCAGGCCAACAAACCCATGCAGCCGAAGATGCCCTGGTCGTTGCCGACGATTTCGAAGTAGTCCTGCTCCGTTCGCCGGTCACGAGGATCGATGACGAAGCGGGCGAGGCGATTGAGACCGGCAGCGCCGAGGAAATCCGGACGCATGACAGCCGTGCCGCAGGCAGCGACGCAGCAGCCGCACTCGATGCAGCGTTCCAGTTCGTAAATTTCTTCGGCCAGAGCATTATCCATGGGTTCTTCCTGAGCCCTGGGATCGAACTTCTTGTCCGTATGTACCCAGGATCTGACCCGCTGTGCCATGTTCCGGAACCATGTTCCGGTATCCACGGACAGGTCGCCCACAAGCGTGAAAAAAGGGAGAGGCATCAAGGTGATGTTTTCCGGAAGGTCCTTGGTTTTTGTGTGGCAGGCCAATCCCGGACGGCCATTGATGACCATGGCGCATGCGCCGCAGATGCCGGCCCGACAGCAGAAATCGAACTGCAACCCCGGATCCTGTTCCTCGCGAATCCTGTTCAGGGCGATGAACAGGGTCATGTGGCTGGTTTCATCCAGTACGAACGTGTCCGTGTGGGGAGTGGAAATTGGATCCTGGGGATTGTACCGGAAAATGGAAAAGGTCAGATTCCTGGCCATGCGATTCCTCTTTTACGTGATGAACGGTCCAATGAATGACAATAAAATCCGCGCACAGGCGACGAGACGCCCTGGGCCGAATCTTGAACGGCCTGATGATCTTCCTCGGCCGCGTGCCGTATCTGTCGCTTGTCGCGGAAAAATATGATCCTAGTTCTTTTCCGCCTTGGGTTCAGCGGCGATGATCTTGCCGCCGCCGTAGCCTCGCTCCCCGGGAGGAATGCTCCAGACCTCGGAGACGGGTTCATAATTCAGGGTGGGCAGATCGGCGCCCGGCTGCCATGTGGCTAAAGTGCGCACCAGCCAGTCGCGGTCGTTGCGTTCTGGATAGTCTTCCCGGGCATGGCTGCCGCGGCTTTCCGTGCGCTGCAGCGCCCCCTGGGCCACGCAAAGCGCCAGCCGGACCATTCCCGGCAGGCGCAGGGCCAGGGCCAGTTCCGGGTTGGCGCCGAGTCCGTTGGAGCGCAGTCGCAACTTTCGGGCACGTTCATGGACGCTCTGAAGGGTCTCAACGCAGGTCTGAAGATCCTTGCCATTGCGGAAAATGCCCGCACCCTGCATCAGGGCGTCATACATGGCGTTGCGGACATCGAACGTGTTTTCCCGGCCGTCGCTGCCAATGATCAGCCGCTTGATCCGATCCTGCTGCCGTGCGGCAAAATCCCTTACCAAGCCGGTGGGGTAGGAAACCTGGTGGTGTTGCAGGTATTCCACCACTTTGGCTCCGATGATCATTCCGGCGACCACGGTTTCCGCCAGGGAGTTTCCGCCCAGGCGGTTGAAGCCGTGCATGTCCCAGCAGGCGGCTTCCCCGGCGGAGAAGAGTCCCTTCAAGCCGTAAGCTAGGCCGTCCTTGTTGGTTCGCACTCCACCCATGCTGTAGTGCTGTGTGGGACGGACCGGGATGAGGCTCTGGGCCGGATCGATGCCCAGGAAGTTTTTGCAGATTTCATCCACTTCCCGCAGCTTGGTGGCCAAGTGCTCGCAACCCAGGTGGCGGATGTCCAGCCAGAGGTGTTCACCGTAGGGGCTTTCGACTCCTTTGCCCTGGCGCATGTGGTGGGTCATCCAGCGCGATACGACATCCCGGGAAGCCAGTTCGGCCTTGTCCGGTTCGTAGTCGGGCATAAAGCGATGCCCGTCCTTGTCCAGCAGCGTGCCGCCGTCGCCGCGGCAGCCTTCGGTGACCAGGATGTCCGTGGGTACAATTCCCGTGGGATGGAACTGAACGGCCTCCATGTTGCCCAGGGGAACGACACCGGTATCCAGGGCGGCGATCAGCCCGCCGCCGTCGTTGATCACGGCATTGGTGGACTCCCTGTAGATCCTTCCGAATCCCCCGGTGGCGATCAGCGTGACTCGGGCCAGATAGATGCGCAATTCTCCGGTTTTCAAACAGCGAGCCACGGCGCCGAGACAGTTCTCGTTGTCGTGAATCAGGCTGAGAACCTCGATCTTGTCATGTACGGCCACGCCCAGTTGCACAGCCCGGTTGTCCATGGTGTAGAGGACGGTATGCCCGGTGCCGTCGGAGGTGTAACAGGTTCGCCATTTGGCTGTTCCGCCGAAGGCGCGGGCCGTGATCAGTCCCTCTTTCTCCTTTTTCTCTTCCTTTTCGAAGAGTTTGCCGCCCTTGAAATAGGTGGACTTGCCGGGAACCACCCGGTTCCAGGGCACGCCCCAGGCCGCGAGCTGGCGCATGGCAATGGGCGCATTGTCCACGAAGAGACGGGCGACTTCCTGATCGCACCCCCAATCTGAACCCTTGACCGTGTCTTCAAAATGCACGTCCGGGGAATCTCCTTCTCCCATGGCGCAGTTGCCCAATGCCGCCTGCATGCCGCCCTGGGCCGCGGAGGAGTGTGAACGGCGCGCCGGTACGAGACTCAGGCAGGTTACGTCGAAACCGGCCGCCGCGGCCTCGATGGCCACGCGTTCTCCGGCAAGACCGGCGCCGATGCACAGGAGATCTGTTTGAAACGTCTGCATGGTTGTATTCCTTTGGAGGATATCAGATGACGAAGTCGCAAATGCAAATCAAATGGCAGAAACTGGGAATTAAAAGCATGAGAGGGCGATCAGGTCTGGTCGCCTGGCGGTTGGCCTCGAGTTTTTATCGCCAGACAATGCCGAATTCGTAAAACCGCAAACGGCGCAGCCAGATCTGGATCCTGTCGGCGGCGCCATCTCCTAGATGGCCAGGAAATAGAAGCGCAACAGCGCCATCAGGCCGATGAAGATGAACGCACTTGTCACGACAAGTTCAAAACGCTGCATCCCGGACCGCTTGTCGCGCCTGATAAAGCCCCATTTTACGGCAATTCGATACAGTCCGATGCCCACATGCAATTCCACAAGAGGCAGCAGGATCAGGTAGAAACCCATCCAAAAGCCACCCTGGATGCGGGCGGCGCTTTTGGCGGCGGTAATGGGCAGATCCGTGAGCACCACCCACATGTGGATGGCTCCCATGATCAGGATGATCATGGCCGTGACTACCTGTACAAGCCAGAGCCAGGTGTCCCGGTGGGCGAGCATTCGGGAATGCTTCCATATTATGGACTGTTGATCGGCCTGGAAAGGGATCTTGCGTGCGGCGAGCATGAAATGGAGGAGGAAGATCAAGCCGATGATTGGACCGCCGACCTGAGCCATGTAGGTGGCTTCAAAGAAATGGGCAATGGCATCCATGACCCCCGGTCCGATGATCACGCTGGCCACCAGGATCATATGCGCCCACATGAACAGGATCAGCCCCGCACCGGTGAGCATTTGCAGCCAATCGAGATATGCGGAGGAGCGCGAAGGGCCATGAACATGGATGGCGGTATCAATGGACATTGGTTTTTTCGTCCTTTGGCGGGAAAGGGTGAACAGAGGCTAATTCAGCATAAAAAGTCGAACTACTAATGAGATTTCTAGTCCATTGTCAACGCATGTCCAAAGATTCAGTTCATAACTATCCGCTGCCCGACGTGATCTCGCGAACTGACAAAGTTATTCGCCTGGGTTTTATTGCATAGCCCTTCGATTTCAGTGTGCGGAGTGCGCAACAGGAATGCAGGGGCCAAATGGGGATGAACGAATCCAGCCCGTTCAGATATGCGATGCCGCAAAACCAAGGATCAGCAAAGTTCTTGCTATGGGATCAGAATGTACAAAAAAGGTGAAGGGGGGCTGGGTAAAATCACGCGCGGGCATTACAGATTCATCGGTGACTTAAGACATGCCCACGGCAATTCGATACTGGAGTGCGGGCAGACACGAGATGTACCTGGAGTTCAGGATTCTTTTTTGCGCAACGCGAAATCCCGCATTTTCTGGGCATGTTCCAATCCAGGATTGATGCTCAAGGCTTTGGAAGCCGCTTCAGCCGCCTTGTCCCATTGGCAGGAGTCGATATGGACGCGACCGAGATTGAAAAAAAGCCGTTCGTCGTCATCAGACATCTTCAAGGCTTGTTGAAAGCATTCCTCTGCTTCCGTGTATTTGCGAAGTTTGCGCAGGCCCATGCCGATACGGTTCAAGATGTGCACCGATTCGGGTTTATGCCCCAATGTGGTGATCAGGTAGTCAAAAGCCTTTTCGACATGTCCGGTTTCGAGGAAGAGCTCACCAATGTCGACCTTCAGTTCCATGTCGTCGTGATAATATTTTATCATCTTTTCAAACAGGTGCGTTGCCTGTTCGATTTGGCCCTCGATGACCATCTGCCGGCCTTTGGCCAGCCCTTCCTGTTTCTGGCGTTCACGCTCGGCCAAAAGTTTCCGGGCGTCGGCCACGGCACTTTCCTGAAGCTCGCCCAACAGTTCCCGAAGCATTCCCTGCAGTTCGGATTCAGCCCCGGGAGTGTAACTTAACAGGATCGGATACACCTTGCGCAGGTTTGGGTCGTTGTTGAGCTTGTAAACGGAGGTTTCCACGGAACGTTCAAATTCGGCGCGCTCACTCTTGATCAGAGGCGTACGGGTGATGAGACCCAGGGCGTCGTGCAAGGCCAGAACAGCGGGCAACACTTTCTCCTGTTTGAGGAGGGTGCCGATCCCCGAGAGCGCGGAGCGGGCCTTGATCAGTTCCGTGGACATGATATGACCTCCTAATGTTTTTTGCCGAGGGTTTCGTCCAGCATGGTCACAAAACGATCAAAGAACGAGCGGCAGTCATGGGGACCTGGTCCGGCCTCAGGGTGATGCTGAACGGCCATCAAGGGTTTGGTCTTATGACGGAATCCTTCGAGGGTGTTGTCATTGAGGTTGACGTGGGTCGGGTGGTAGAAATCGGATGAGCCGAAGTCCACGCAAAAACCATGGTTTTGCGAGGAAATCTCCACCCGGCCGGTGGACAGTTCCTTGACTGGATGGTTCAGTCCGTGGTGACCGAATTTCAACTTGTAGGTGGTCCCGCCCAAAGCCAGCCCCATGATCTGCTGGCCCAGGCAGATGCCGGCCATGGGCAGTTTGTCCGTCAACTCGGCCACGGTCTGGACGATATCGGTCAGAGACGCCGGGTCTCCGGGGCCGTTGCCCAGAAATACGGCATCCGGCCGCAGGGCCATGACCTGGTCCGTCGTGAAGGAGGCCGGGACCACCAGCAGATCCAGTCCCTTTTTTTGCAGGATGCGCAGGATGCTCCACTTGATGCCGAAATCGAAGACCACCACCCGGTGGCCGGGTCCGGGCCAAGCGTAATTCCCCTGGTCCAGGGTCACAAAGCGAGGCCGGCGGCCGTCCCAGACGTATGGACCAGGCACCTCCACGTTCTGTACCAGATTGGCCCCTTCCATGGAAGGCAGGGACCGGGCCTGCTCGATCAGTTCCTGCACAGGAACGTTTCTGGTGGAAATGATCCCCCGTTTGGCGCCGTGAATGCGGATATGTCTGGTCAGGGCCCGGGTGTCGATACCTTCCAATCCAATGACTCCGGCATCCCGCAGGTAGTCCGGCAGGGATTGGGTGGCGCGCCAGTTGGACGGTTGTTTGCAACATTCCTTGACAATCATGGCTTCCGCCTGCACGCGGTCGGATTCAACATCCTCGGGGTTAACCCCATAGTTTCCGATCAGCGGATAGGTCATGCACACCATCTGCCCGATATAGGAAGGATCCGTGAGCACTTCCTGGTATCCGGTCATGCCGGTGTTGAAAATGACTTCCCCGCCGGCCTCGCCTTCACCTGTAAAGGACCGGCCGGCAAACCAGGTGCCGTCTTCCAGAGCTAATATCGCACGCATATTTTTTCCTCGTGGTCTATTGTTGATCAGAGCGTTGAGAGTCGCTGAAAAAAGCGGCGGTCGCGGACAACCGCGTTATTGACGTCATCGGGAATACGTACGTCCGGCAATGAAGCCGTGATGTCAAGCCGTCTTGGGTAGGCAAGGCAAAGCTTCCCGAGGCGGAGCAGACTGGGCGCTGGGGTTTCAGTCAAATCCCAGGTCATGGAGCATGGAACAGGCGCGGGGGATGTCTTCCGGGCGGTCCACCCCGAGGGCGCCATGATCCGTAAGCAGGACGTGAATGGGAATGGCTGCTTCCAGCAGGCGCAACTGCTCCAGTTTTTCGATCTGTTCTAATTTTCCCGGGCCGAGTGCGACGAACTTTCGCAACGCACGCATCCGAAAGGCGTACAGTCCGATGTGGCCCAGGCACGTGGCGACTCCTTCCCTGGCATGAGGGATGGGAGACCGGGAAAAATAAAGTGCTCGTCCCCGCCCGTCCAGAACCACTTTGACCACGTCCGGGTTGCGGGCCTCTTCGGCATCTACGCGTCTGGCCAGGGTGGCGACCTGGGTCTCGGGGTCCGTGAACGGCGTGAGCAGGCAGGAGAGCAGGTCCGGATGCAGGGCCGGTTCATCCCCCTGGATGTTTACCACGACGCTGTTCTCGGATAACCCGAGAGCCTCGGCGGCTTCAAGTACCCGATCCGTGCCGCTGGGATGGTCCGCGCGGGTCATCAGCGCCGGTATGTCGCAGGCGCGGGCAGCCTCCAAAATACGGGAGTCATCCGTAGCCAGAGTGACGGTGCGCAGAGCCGGACAGGCTCGTGCCCGCTGATAGACATGCCAGAACATGGGCCGGCCCAGAATGTCGGCCAGAGGTTTGCCCGGAAAGCGGGATGAAGCGAATCGGGCCGGTATGATTCCGTGGCAGTTCGGCAGATCGGGCTGGATGCTCATGCCGGAGATGAGAGTATTCTGTGATGCACCGTGGGCGCGGCGATAAAGCTCTGGTTGTCGATTTCGCGGATGGCCGCCTGGACATCCTGGGCCTGAGCCTTGTGGGTGACGAAGACCACGGGCACGCTGCGGCCGGCGGGGGAGCCTTTCTGGACGACCTGGGCAATGCTGATGTTGCGCTGCCCAAGGACTCCGGCAATGCTCGCCAGGACCCCGGGGCGGTCAAGTACCGAAAAGCGGAAGTAATGGCGGGAGCTGACCAGTTCCGGGGCGAGGATGCTGGCCATGGGCAGCATTGCGTTCTGGAAGCCGGTATTGTTCGGGGTGCGGCCGTTGCGCGCCAGGTTCATGATGTCCGCCAGTACGGCGCTGCCGGTGGGCAGGTCGCCGGCGCCCTGGCCGTAGAGCATGATCGGTCCCACTGCGTCGCCGTCCAGTAAGATGGCGTTGAAGGCTCCATCCACTTTGCCCAGAATGGATTCCCGGCGGACAAGGGCGGTGAAAACCCCGGCGTCCAGGAGACCATTGGTTTCCCGGACCTGGGCAATGAGCTTGATGCGGTAGCCGAATTCGTCGGCAAATGCGATATCTTGGGGATCAACATGAGTGATGCCCGTCACCGGCAGCCTGGACAGCGGGTAGTCCTGGCCGTGAGCCAGACGGATCAGCAGGATCAGCTTGTGGGCTGCGTCCATGCCCTCAATGTCCAGAGTCGGATCGGCTTCGGCATACCCCTTGACCTGGGCCTGATGCAACGCGGACTGGAAATCCAGCCCCCGGGAGGTCATTTCGGAAAGGATGAAGTTGGCCGTGCCGTTGAGTATGCCCGTCAGGACTTTGATTTGGTTGCCGGCAAGCCCTTCCTTGAGCGTCTGGACAATGGGGATGCCCCCGGCGATGCTGGCTTCATAGCCGAGCCCGACCTGGTTTTCGGCAGCCAAGGCAAAGAGTTCGTTGCCCTGATGGGCCAGCAGGGCTTTGTTGGCCGTGACCACATGCCGCCCGGAACGCAATGCGCCGGTAATCAACTCGTAAGCCGTATCCTGGCCGCCCATCAATTCCACGATGATGTCCAATTCCGGATCCCCGAGCAGATCCTGGACGTCGGAGGTCAGCCTGATGTCTGCATTTTCGGGGAGATCGCGTTTCTTGGACGGGTCGCGAACCAGGGCCGTCTTGATCTCCACGCGCCGTCCGAGGCGCCGTTCGATCCAGTCTGCGTTGGAGGCGAGAATCTTGGCCAGCCCCGTTCCCACGGTGCCCAGGCCTGCAAGCCCCAGACGGATCAACTCTCCGGACATGATTCCCCCGTAATGACCTTGCGCAACCCGCGGATTGCCTGATTGATGCGGTGCCGGTTTTCCACCAGGGCGAACCGGACATGATCGTCGCCGTAGTTTCCGAAGCCCAAGCCAGGGGAAACGGCCACCTTGCCTTCTCGCAACAGAAGCTTGGAAAACTCGACCGATCCCATTTTGCGGAACTCTTCGGGAATCTGAGCCCAAACGAACATTGTTCCCTTGGGGGAGGGGACATCCCAGCCGATGCGGTGCAGACCTTCGATCAAGGCGTCGCGTCGATCCTTGTAGGTGGTGACGATTTCCTCGACGCAATCCTGGGGGCCGTTGAGGGCAATGATCGCGGCGATCTGGACGGGCTGGAACATGCCGTAGTCCAGGTAGCTCTTGATGCGGGTCAACGCCTGGACCATGTCCCGGTTGCCCACGCAGAAGCCCACCCGCCAGCCGGCCATGGAATAGCTCTTGGACAAGGAAAAGAATTCCACGCCCACGTCCTTGGCGCCCTTGGCCTGCAGAAAGCTGGGCGCCTGGTAGCCGTCAAAGGTCAGGTCGGCATAAGCCAGATCGTGGATGACGTACATCTTATGTTCCTTGGCAAAGTCCACGATCTTTTCAAAGAAAGCCAGATCCACGCATTCGGTGGTGGGGTTGTGGGGATAGGAGATGATCAGCACCTTGGGTTGCGGCCAGGTTTGCCGTGTGGCCACCATCAAGTCCTCGAAAAAGTCGCGATCCCGTCCGATGGGAATTCTACGGACATCCGCACCGGCAATGATCGCTGAAAAGGGATGGATGGGATATGTCGGATCCTGGGCGAAAACCACGTCGCCGGGACTGAGCATGACCATGGCCAGGTGGGCAAGACCTTCCTTGGCGCCGAGAGTGGCCACGGCTTCCTGATCCGGGTTGAGTTCGACGCCGAACCTGCGCCAATACCAGTCGCAAATAGCCAGGCGGAGCTTGGGAATGCCCTTGGATGCGGAATAGCGGTGGTTTGTGGCCTTCTGCGCGGCTTCGCAGAGTTTGTCCACGATGTGCTTGGGCGTAGCCAGATCCGGATTGCCCATCCCAAGGTCAATGATGTCCTCCCCTTGGTGACGCATTCGGGCCTTGAGTTCGTTGACCACTGCGAAAACATAAGGGGGCAGTCTCTGTACGCGAGGAAATTGTTCCATGAATCGCCTGCTGTGGGTAAGATGTCCAGGAATAAACCGGTCGTGGAATGTATCCGCGAGGAGTGGTTCTGTCAAAGGCAATGTACTGCGTCGATTGCGTTAGCCATTAAAATGATGGAAGTGCGGTGCATGGAAAGTGGTGGAGAGTGAAGACGCAAAGAAACTTGACCTGAATTTCGAATTTGAGTAGGTGTGATCGTCTTTGGGGAGAGGTGGCCGAGCAGGACGAAGGCGCTCGCCTGCTAAGCGAGTATAGGGGCTAAAACTTCTATCGAGGGTTCAAATCCCTCCCTCTCCGCCAAATTTCTTCATTTTTTTACAAATTTTTTGATAATTCGTCAGAACCGTTTCAGCCAAGGCTGGAACGGTTTTTGTTTTTGAATCCGAAGCAGCGACTCGCCCTGAGTCAGTGTTTTCCTGTCTTCGCGCCTTACTATCTCCTGGGATGACAGCTCATTCAAAAGGCCATCAAGCATCAACTGAATCCTCGAAGGCGGGAATCCAGTCTTCTGATGTGAAGTACATGCCCTGTTTAGAGGCTGAGGCAACCGTTTTGGGCAGCAGGGTATCCTTTATCGTTTTTCATACGATTTCGATTTCGATTTCGATCGGAACTCGATTGGGTATGCGGGGATGGAGTTGGGTTAGAGGGTCTTGAGAAAGGAAATGAGATGATCCATTTCCTCCTCGGTCAGGCGGTCGGCATAGGAGGGCATGGCGTCGATGGGGTCCACGAGCTGGGTGCGGATGTTCTCTTCGGTTACAGGGCGTCCGCTGCTCGGGAGTTCATCCCTGTCGAACAGGCCTTTCATGCCGGGGGCGAATCCATTGTCGGCGGCGCGAATGGAGTGGCAGTCGGAACAGTCCATCTCCCTGAACAGGGAAGCGCCTCGCTCGGTCTGAGTGGGTTGATCGTTATGCATCGTCAGCTCCGGGTTCCGGAGAAGGCCGAAGCCGATGGCCGCGACAAGCAGCAGGCCTGTCATGAGGATGGCCGTCCTGTTCAACAAAGTCTTGCGCATGTCTTCTCCTCAGTCGAGAAAGGTGAAGATTTCGTGACGGATCATCTTGCCCTGTACACCCATCTTGCGAAGGGTCGCAATGATCGTCTCGGACATCTGAAACGGGCCGCAGACATAGAACGCTTTACCCTGCAGGTTCTGCCCGCAATATTTTTCGATTTTCCCCCGGTCCACATGACCGGTCTCGCCCGTCCAATCGCTTCCCGGCTTGCTGAGGACATGCACCACGCTCAGGCGGGGGCGTTCTCCGGAGGCTATTGAAGCCAGTTCTTCGCGGAAGATAATCCGCTCCGCGTTTTTGTTCGCGTAGAGCAGCACCACCGAGCGGGAATCGTTGGTGTCCCGCATATGCCGGAGCATGGCCATGAGCGGCGTGATGCCGATTCCACCGGCCAGGAAGACCAGGTCACGATCCCCGGGGTGGAGGACGTAGGAGAAACGCCCGAAAGAACCATGGACAGCCGCGGTATCACCGGGTTTGGTCTGACCGATGGTCGCGGTGAAATCGCCCACGGCCTTGATGGTGGAACTGAGGTATTCTTTTTGGGCCGGGCTGGACGAAATGGTCCAGTGGTGTTCCTCCACGGGCAGGGCCGGATCCCGGAAGAATGTCAGAAAGTGAAACTGGCCCGGCAGGTAGTCGGCGATGACTTCTCCCTTGGGTGGAACCAGCTTCACGGTCCAGACGTCTTCCGCCTCCCGCACCACCTCCCGAACCAGGTAAGGGCGTTTCTGGAGATTCCGCGGCCTGATGAACCGGTGGTAGACAAATGTCGCGGCGGCCAGGAGGAGTACGCCGACCCACAGTGCGCGTAAGGCCGGGATATGCATGTCGCTGCCGGTATACCAGGGATGGATGAAGATAAGCGCCAGAATGGCCAAAGCCGAAATGTCGTGCATCAGGCGCCATTTTTCGAATTTCACACCGAGCCTGGGTTGGAAGAAGCTGAACAGAACACTGGCTGTCACCAGGAACAGCGCTGCTTTGCCCGCCATGACATACCAGGGCAGATCGAGTCCAATGAGCAGTCGCCATCCCATTCCATCCACGGCGAGCAGCACGGGGTGGAGGATCAACAGGCAGAGGGCGCCCAGGGCGATGTATTTGTGGAAACGGATCAGGATATCGAATCCGAAGGCCATTTCAATCCATTTGATCCGGGCCGCGAGAATGAACTGCATGGCCAGAATCATGAATCCGATCAGGCCGAGATTCCGGCCAATGTCCCGCAGCAGCCCGTCGCCTTGCATCCCCAGGAAGGTCACGATCCAGACCGGGAGAGTGACCACCAAGAAGTAAAGAAAAATCCTGCCAAGTCCCGCGTTCATGTCGCCTCCTCCAGTGAGTGCTCGCCGTATCGTCTGGTCATACCCGCGGACTATCTTTTTGGGGTTGAACCTTTCCTGAATATTTCATTATGAAGGGTATTGTCGTGACATTAAAAATGCAAGACGAATGCGTTACCGAGATTGATCGCTAGAGGATTTCGGCCGGGAGCGCAGCTTCCTGCGCAGGCGTAGCCAGACGTCGTAGGCCAGCCAGACGGCCAGAAGGAGCAGAATTATTTTGCCCGGCAACTGAAACCGGCTGACCTCGTACACCGCATACGCCTCCATGAGCAAAGCCGGAATCTTTCCGAGGGTGGAGGCTGCTGCGAAAAGCCCGAGGGAAACCTTGCCCAGAGCCGCGCCCAAAGTTGAAAGCCATGCCGGGGCAAAGGGCAGCAGTCGCAGGAGAAAGATAAGCTGAAAGGCTTCACGGCCCTGGGCGTTGATCAGGGCCTTGGCTCTTGGATAACCCTCCAGGGCCTTCTGGGCTGAGGATCGGAAGCCGGCCCGGTAAATCAGGAAGGCCGTCACGGCTCCCAGGGATTCGCCCAGAAAGGATACGAAGGCTCCCATCCAGAAGCCGAACAGGATAATGTTCGCGGCGGTGATGAAGAATGTCGGAAAAACTCCGATAATCGTGGCGATGATATTCAGGCAAATGCTGACCAGCGCCGCATATATGCCGTATTGTTGCAGGAAGGCGACTATGGTTTCAGTCATTATTAAGCATGATCAGCATGACCGTTCAAAGAGCAAGGGCGCGGGAACCGGGTATTTTTTGCGAACCCAGTCGCATACAATAAGAAGTGATGAGGCTGGACGCCGTATTCACGGAAAGGAAATGAAAAGGCCGCTTAAAGCGGCCTTTGTTCGGTATATTGATGCTGCTGATTTAATCCAGTTCCTGAACTTTCGAGGCCTGCAGTCCCTTGTCCCCATCGACGATCTCAAACGAAACCTTGGCACCCTCCCTGAGCGTTTTGAAGCCGTTACCTTCAATGGCCGAAAAGTGGACAAAAACATCTTTGCCGTCTTCCTGGCCATCAGGGGTGATGAATCCATAACCTTTCTGCTTGCTGAACCACTTGACGATGCCTTGCAAACTCATAAAAAAATGCCCTCCTTGAGAAATACAAACAGCAGAGCGGCGCGATGCACGCTCTTTTGACGGCCGATACTCCCGTTTTTCTGATGGGTCAAGAAAAAAATTGCCGGATGGGAAAAATGATGGACAGGGCAAGAAAGCTGAATCCCAGCCCGGAAATGATGGTCAGCCGAAGCAGTCCGGTTAGCTTCTCGTCAGTCCATGGATTCTGGGATGGGCCAAGCCATGGTTTTGCCTTGAGGCTTCCAAAGTACCGGGTCGGTCCACCCATGCCGGACTGGAAAATCAGGGCAGCGGCGGACATGGGCCATCCCGCGTTGGGGCTTTCGGTACGTGCGGCGACGATTTTGACTTCGGACCAGGAAAACCCGGCGTAGCCAAGTAGACGGGCAAAGACCAGAAGCGACAGGGCGGTCATTCTGGCCGGAAGGAAGGCCAGGACATCATCGGTTCGGGCCGCGGCCCAGCCAAGCTCCCGCCATTGCGGGGTCTTGTAGCCCCACATGGAGTCCATGGTGCTCACGGTCTTGTAGGCCCAAAGTCCGGCTGGACCAAGGCAGATCAAATAGAAAAACGGGGCGACGAACGCATCATTGAGGTTCTCGCTGACGGTTTCGGCCAGGGCGCGGCGCAATCCGTCCTCATCCAGTTCCGACACGTCGCGGCTGACCAGGCCGGCCATGGCCGCACGGGCCCGCGGAATGTCCTTGTCGCGCAATAATACCGTGACCCGGCGGCACTCCTGAAGCAGGCCTCCCAGGGCCAGTCCCGCGTAACTGAGATACAGGGCCAAGAGCCAGCCCAGGACGGGCAGGGAAACAAGCAGGTGGACAAGGAGACCGGCGGCAAGCGCCATGACCAAAGTGCAGAGTGCACCGGCAATGCGCAGGGAAATCCTCGAGCCGCGGGCAAGGGATTCCATGCGTTGCAGCACCAGTCCCACAAGCCGTACGGGATGTGGCCAATGGGGCGGATCTTTGAGCCAAAGATCCAGGACCAGGGCAATGAGGGGGATGGTGAACCAGAACATGGGCAAGGTCACCAGGTCATGGTGGAAGGATGTCAGGACGAGGGACGGGGATCTTCAAAAAGGCTGAGCTGGACTTGCCGTGACACGACCTGGGATGTCTCGGAAGACCCAATTGCCGATGCTTCCGGAGTCTGTTTGGCCAAGGCCCGCTTGCGTCGCGGGAAGGGGTTCTTACCGGTCCGGAAGGGGTGCAGCACGCACGACGCGTCGGTGCAGAGGCGGACTTCCTTCGGGCTTCCGCCGCAGCATTCCAGGCACTTGGCGCGAATGGCCTTCAGGGGATTGCGGAGCGTTCGTTTCTTGGCCATGTCAAGGACGGAGAAAACATGTTTCGGCAACAGGCGTTCCAGGCATCAGCCTGTTGCCGATAACCCAAAGTCCGTCATCCGCGGGTGAATTTCCGGTAGATGATGCGTTTCGGAACGTCTGAATCCTTGCCCAGTCGTTTTCGGCGATCTTCCTCGTATTCGGTGAAGTTGCCGTCAAAGAAGGTGACCTGGCTGTCTCCTTCAAAGGCCATGATATGGGTGGCGATCCGGTCCAGAAACCAGCGATCGTGGCTGATGACCAGAACGCTCCCGGCAAAGTTCAGCAGAGCGTCCTCAAGGGCGCGCATGGTGTTCACGTCCAAATCGTTGGTGGGTTCGTCCAGGAGCAGGACATTGGCCCCGTCCTTGAGCAATCGGGCGAGGTGAACCCGGTTCCGCTCGCCGCCGGAAAGCAGGCCAACCTTTTTTTGTTGATCCGAACCGGTAATGTTGAACCGGCCCAGGTAGGCCCTGGCGTTGACCTCGCGATTGCCGAGGCGGATCATGTCATGGCCGTCGCTGATCATCTCGAAGACGGTCTTTTCCGCATCCAGATCGTCCCGTTTCTGATCCACATAGGCCAGCTTTACCGTTTCGCCCAGAGCAATCTCCCCCGAATCGGGCTGTTCCTGTCCGGTGATCATCCGGAACAGGGTGGTCTTGCCGGCCCCGTTGGGGCCGATGATGCCCACGATGGCTCCAGGGGGAATCACAAAGTTGGCATCCGCCAGAAGCATGCGGTCTGCGTAGGCCTTGCTCAGATCGACCGCTTCAATCACCTTGCGGCCGAGTCGGGGACCGGGCGGGATGAAGATTTCCAGTTCCCTGGACTGCCTTTCCGATTCCTGGGACAAAAGCTGCTCGTACGCGCCAATACGAGCCTTGCTCTTGGCGTGCCTGGCTCTGGGGGACATCCGGATCCATTCCAACTCGCGCTGCAATGTTTTTTGCCGTTCGCTCTCGGATTTTTCTTCCCGGCGCAGCCGTTCCTTTTTCTGTTCCAGCCAGGATGAGTAGTTGCCTTTCCAGGGAATGCCCTTGCCCCGATCCAGTTCGAGGATCCATCCGGCCACATTGTCCAGGAAATAACGGTCGTGGGTTACGGCGATGATGGTTCCGGGATACTGGTGCAGGTGGTGCTCCAGCCAGGCCACGGATTCCGCGTCCAGGTGGTTGGTGGGCTCGTCCAGCAGCAGGATGTCGGGCTGCTGCAGAAGCAGGCGGCACAGGGCCACCCGGCGTCGTTCACCGCCGGAAATAAGATTCACGGGCATGTCCGAAGGAGGGCATCGCAGGGCGTCCATGGCCATTTCCAGCCGACTCTCCAGTTCCCATGCATTCAGGGCGTCCAGCTTGTCCTGGACTGATGCCTGCCGCGCAAGCAGGGCGTCCATGGCATCGTCGCTCATGGGTTCGGCGAACTGGGCATTGATCTCCTCGAATTCTCGAAGCAGAGCAACGGATTCGGCCGCTCCTTCCTCCACGACCTCGCGTACCGTACGGTTTTCATTGGCCAGGGGCTCCTGTTCAAGGTAGCCAATGGTATGGCCGGGAGCGAGAACGGTCTGACCCTGAAAGTCCTGGTCCACTCCGGCGAGGATTTTGAGCAGTGTGCTTTTACCGGAACCGTTCATTCCCAGGACGCCGATCTTGGCGCCGTAGAAATAGGATAAGGAGATATCCTTGAGGATCGGTTTCTTGTCGTAAAACTTGCTGACCCTGTTCATGGAGTAGATGATTTTCTTGTCGTCGGTGCTCATGGCATATCCGTATGATGTTGGAAGGGTGGAGGATGAGAAAAAAATACCGGACATCCTCCATGAGGGTGTCCGGTTGAAGGAAAAAGTGGTGTTTGATCTAATGATGGCCGTGATCGCCGTGACCGTCGGATTCGCTGAACGAGTCCTTGATGGATTTCAAAACAACAAATCCGACGCCGGAAGCGATGATGATCAATGCCAGATAGAATGCACCCATGAATATGGCATGGTCGGGCATCCACCAGGGAATGTCCTGGGGAAGAAAGCTTTGAATGGTTTCTCCGGGAAGCATAATTACTCCAAGTGCAAGAGGTTAGTTAATGGAGTCCTTGAGCAGTTTTCCGGGGCGGAATTTGACAACCTTGCTGGCCGGGATCTTGATTTCATCGCCGGTCCGAGGGTTGCGACCGGTACGTTCCTTGCGTTCCTGAACCTCGAAGGTGCCGAAACCCGTCAAGGTCAACTTTCCATCAGCAGCCAAAATCTCTTCAACGGAATCAATGAAGGCATTGATGGCGTTCTCCGCGCTCGCTTTCGTCATCCCGGCCTTGTTCGCAACCTTTCCTACCAAATCCGCCTTTGTCATAACGCTCTCTCCTTTTGCATATTGAAACAGTGATTAAAAAACCCACTTGAAGCCCAAGGCTTAACGCTTCTCAAAGCGGGCTCTAGCCCAAAGCATTTTTCATTGCAAGAAAATAGGGGAGGAAATGGCTAAATTCCCCGTTGGTGGCTGCATCTTTCGCTTTGCCTTATAAAATACTATTCCGAATGTCCATGCTTTTCCCGAATCTTCAAGCTTCGTCGGAAGGACTGCAAACTTGTCAGGGATAAAAACTTACGCGACCACCGAAGCATTTCAAACGGAGGGTGACGATATGCCCCGCAGATCACCAGTGGATGCACAGAAATTCCAACAACTCAGCCCCTCATGTTTTTCCGCCCGGGGATTTTTTGGGAACGACACCCGGGAACTGGAGGACATCATTGCCGATGACCAAGCGACCCTGCAGCGCCTCGGCATAACCATGGACCTCCTGGTCCAGGCGCTTCGGTCCGTTTACCACGCCGCTTTACAGACTGAAGGGGAATGGGCGGACATCGCGCCGGGTGTCCGGGCCGAATGTTTGGCATGCCGGGGCAGAACGCCGTCCCCGTTTCCAGGCGAAGGCACGTTCCCCAAGCACCAGGTGCGGGTGATCCGGGAAAAGGACGCCCAATCTTTCACCATAACCCCCTTGGCCATCCATCTTATCGAACACCATGGATTTTTTCAGGGAGTCGGCTCTCCTTTTCGGATCGATCCCGGCATGGCCGCTGACATGCTGGGCTTGATCACGAAAAATAAAAGGTGATGAGTGTCATCAAGAAGCCCATGGAATGAGTGAATTTTCGAGGGTCATGCATCGCTTTTTGGTCCCAGATTATCAAACCGGGCTATGCACTCCCAGGCCTGTTCGGCTGTTTCCACATATTCAAAAAGATGGAGATCATGCGCCGAAATGGTTCCTTCCTCAACAAGCGCGTCGAAATTGATTACTCTCTTCCAGAAGCGCGAACCGAAAAGCAGAACGGGCATGGGGGCGATCTTTTTTGTCTGGATCAGGGTCAAGGCATCGAATAGTTCGTCCAGCGTGCCGAATCCCCCGGGGAAGACCACCAGAGCCCTGGCTCGGATCAAGAAATGCATTTTGCGGATCGCGAAATAATGGAACTGGAAGCAGAGTTCCGGTGGGATATACAGGTTGGGTGCCTGTTCGTGGGGCAGAACTATGTTCAGGCCGATGCTCTTGGCGGCGGCCTCGGTTGCACCACGATTCGCGGCTTCCATGATTCCGGGGCCGCCGCCGGTGATGACCACATGCGTGATTTTGTCCTCGTGCTGGCAGTTTTCAGAGATGATTCTGGAAAGTTTTCGCGCCTCTTCATAGTACCGGCTGTTATCCAAGGCGCGCTCAGCCACTTTCAGCGCGGCCTGTGCGGACGGATCCTCCGGCAGGAGTTCGGCCTGCTCCCGGGCCAGCTCATGCAGAGCGGTTGCGCTTTCCGTGTCCAGCAACCGCGCACTGCCGAAGATGACCACCGTTGATTCGATGCGGTGTTGCTGCATCAACATTTCCGGCTTGAGCAATTCCAACTGCAGGCGAACCGGGCGCAACTCATCCTGCAAAATGAAGTCCTGATCCAGAAACGCCAGACGGTATGCAGCTGATTCGGTTTGAGGAGTTGAAGGGTGCTGGTCAGCTGATTCAGCATCTTCGTGAGCCGAGGGAAAAAGAGTCGCCTTATCCTTGCCGGTCATGGACGTCATCCTCCTGAAAAAAGATTGAAATGTATTTCGTAACTACTCAGGACCTCTACATGATAAGACATGCATGTTCCGGCTTGTTCCGATTTTTTTGCCTTCCTGTCTGACTGAGCCAGGATTCGTTCATCGAACCATTGCCGGACGCCTGAAGGGACCAATTGATGTTTATTCAGGCAATGCTTTGATGTTGCGAATCCGGCGAGCGAGTTGCGAGGTCGAAAAATCGTGACAAGCCAAAACGCAGCTGAGCAGTTACTGTATTCCCAGCCAGTCATGTCACATGGTTCAGCTGATTGAGATCGGCTGAATTCCCGTCTATGACGGCAGTAGCGGCAAAATCACCACATGGCAAACCAGCTGACTGCCTTCATGCCTTCGGCCCCCCCGCAGTGGTTGCCAAATCCGACACGACTGCCTATCTGTTCGGGCTCTGGGCTGCCGGACTAACTCATTTCGACACCTTACTTTTGAACCCTGACTTATGATTGCCGACTTCTGAAGGAGAACCGCATGTTCACTGAAAAACATTTGGACGCCTATGCCCAGGTCATGTTGTGGGCTTTGGAAACGGCCAGAGGACGCAAACTCAAAGCAGGGAACATCGTCCTGCTCCAATCCGATCCCGCTGCCGTCGCCCTTTCCGAAAAGATCTACGCTTTGTTGCTGGATCGGTCTCTTCAGCCGGTGGTCCGCTGGAATCCCAGCGTGCGCATGGAGCACGATTTCTATGCCCGGGGCGAGGACAGGCACCTGACCTTTCACCCGCCGGGCACAAAAGAACTCCTCGGCGCCCTGCATGGGGCCATCCATCTGCGGGCCCCGGAGTCCTTGACTCATCTGCGGGATGTGCGTCCGGAGCGGATCAGCATGGCCACTTTGGCCCGAAAACCGTTGCGGGACATCCTGGATGCGCGCGAGCAAAAGAAACTGTTCGGTTGGACCCTGGCCATGCTGCCCACAGAGCAACTGGCCCTGGCCGCGGGCATGGATGTGGACGCCTATGCGCAACAGATCGTGAACGCCTGCTACCTGGACAGCGACGATGCCGTGGGCAGTTGGAAGGATGTTTTTGCCTCGGTCAATCGGATCAAGCGCTGGCTCAACTCCCTGAATCCGAAAACACTCCGCGTGGAATCGGAAGCGATGGATCTGGAGGTTTCCGTTGGCGAGCAGCGCAGATGGGTCGGGCTGTCCGGCCACAATATACCCAGCTTTGAGATTTTCTTGTCCCCGGACTGGCGGGGAGTGCGTGGAGTCTACTTTGCCGACCAGCTTTCCTATCGCAACGGCAATATCGTGGAAGGCGTCCGCCTGGAGTTCAAGGACGGCAGGGCGGTTGACGCGCAGGCCACGCAGGGCGAGGAATTTCTCCGGTCCCAGGTCGCCATGGACGAAGGCGCCGCCAGGGTCGGTGAATTCTCATTGACGGACAAGCGCTTTTCCAGGATCAACGCCTTCATGGCCAACACCTTGTTTGATGAAAACTTTGGGGGGCCCTTCGGCAACTGCCATCTGGCTCTGGGATCGTCGTATGTTGAATCTTTTTCCGGCAAGGTGGCCGACTTGGACAAACGGCGCAAACGCAGTCTGGGCTTCAACGAGTCCGCGTTGCACTGGGACCTGGTCAACACCCGGGAGAAAACAGTTACGGCACGGCTCGGCTCAGGCAAAACCCAGGTGATCTATGAAAACGGCGAGTTTCGGTATTAGTTTCAAAAGCTTTTTCTTTACACTTCGTATATAGTGCGGCTATGTTCACGACTTTTTCCTTCCATATGCATCACCCTGGTCTTGGTCCCGACATTGGCTTGATACAGGGGGCTGGTATTTCTAGATTTCCCATCCGCATGGATGGATCGAGAGGTCGTCATGGCACGAAATTTCCTGCAAATAACTGATTTGAAGCGTTCCGAGGCCTGGAACATGTTGACCCGGGCCAAGGAGATCAAGGCCAGCAACTGGCGATCCACCCTTCTGAACGGGAAAACAATAATTCTTTTGTTCGAAAAGGCGTCGACCCGGACCAGGATCTCGTTTGAAGTGGCCATTCGTGCCCTGGGCGGAAACGTCCTGTTCATGACCAACAAGGAATCACAGCTCGGCCGCAATGAGCCCTTGCGGGATACGGCCCGGGTTCTTTCCCGGTATGTTCAAGGCGTCGTGGTGCGCACCTTTGCCCAGGAATCACTGGAAGAATTGGCCTCCGTCGGAACCATCCCGGTCATCAATGCCCTGACCGATCTGCATCATCCCTGCCAGGTGATGAGCGACATGCTGACCATTTTCGAGAATACTCCCGACTTGCCCAGCCTGAAGGTTGCCTGGGTCGGCGACGGCAACAACATGGCCAACTCCTGGCTGCATGCGGCCATGTATTTTCCGTTTACCCTGCATTTGGCCGTGCCCAAGGGGTATGAGCCGGATTCCGGGATATTGCAGCATGCCCGGGAAAGTGGCGCCAACGTTGTCTTGACCCATGATCCGAAGGAGGCCGTCAGCGAGGCCCATTACGTGAACACTGATGTCTGGGCCTCCATGGGCCAGGAAGATGCGGCGAATGAACGTCGGGAAATATTCGCGCCGTTTCAGGTCAATTCCAGGTTGCTGGCTCTGGCCCATCCCGAGTGCAAGGTCCTGCATTGCCTGCCGGCCAAACGCGGAGAGGAAATTACGGACAACGTCCTGGAGGGCGAATCTTCCCTGGTCTGGGACCAGGCCGAAAACCGGCTGCATATGCAAAAGGCCCTCTTGGAATGGGTCTATGACGAGCATCACGTTTAATTGTGATGCGGCTCTTGATCCTGTTGCACTCGGATCACGCATGCCTTTGAACACTGGTCGACAGCTGCATGACATATTTGAATTCAGCATGATCCCGAGCTGTTTCTTCCTGCCCCTTCTCCAACCCCATTGAAAAAAATATGGAACAATCAATCAAGAAAGTCGTTCTGGCCTATTCCGGTGGTCTGGATACTTCCGTCATATTGAAGTGGATCAAGCAGACCTATTCCTGCGACGTGATCGCATTCACCGCTGACCTGGGGCAGGGCGAGGATCTCTCCGGCGTTGAACGCCGAGCCCTGGACACCGGAGCCGTGAAGGCATTTGTCGAGGATCTGCGAGAGGAATTTGCCCAGGACTTCATTTTCCCGATGATGCGGGCCAATGCCGTCTATGAGGGCCGATACCTGCTGGGAACCTCCATTGCCCGGCCGCTGATCGCCAAACGCCTGGTGGAGATCGCCAGGGCCGAAGGCGCCCAGGCTATTGCCCACGGAGCCACGGGAAAGGGCAACGATCAGGTTCGATTCGAGCTGACCGCCGCGGCCCTGGACAAAACCATCCGGACCATCGCCCCATGGAGGGAATGGGATCTGTGCTCGCGCACGGACTGCGTCGAATACGCCAGGCAGCACAACATCCCCGTCACCGTGACCAAGGACAAGCCCTATTCCTGCGACGGCAACCTGCTGCACCTCTCATTTGAAGGCGGCGAACTGGAAGATCCCTGGGCCGAGCCCGGACCGCACACCTATGTCATGTGCGTTCCTCCGGAACAGGCTCCGGATCGGCCGGAAGTCGTGACGCTTGATTTTGAGGCCGGCAATCCGGTTGCACTGGACGGCGAGGCGCTTTCGCCGGCAAATATCATGGCCAGGCTGAACTCCCTCGGCGGGCGGCACGGCATCGGGCGGGTGGACATGGTGGAAAGCCGTTTCGTGGGCATGAAGGCCCGCGGCGTCTACGAGACGCCCGGCGGGACGATTCTGCAGGCGGCCCATCGCGATCTGGAAGGCTTGACCATGGACCGCGAAACCATGCGTCTGCGCGATCAGCTGATGCCCCAGTACGCGGCCATGGTCTACAACGGATTCTGGTTTGCTCCTGAACGTGAAGCTTTGCAGGTCTTCATCGACAAGACCCAGGAGCGGGTTCGGGGTACCGTGCGATTGAAGCTGTACAAGGGGTCCGTGACGGTTCTTGGCCGCAAATCCCCGGTTTCTCTTTACAACCCTGAGTTGGCCACCTTCGAGAAGGACATGGTCTACGATCAGGCCGACGCCGCGGGATTCATCCGCCTCAACGCCTTGCGGCTCAAGGCCTGGAACCAGTGATGGCTACGGAATCCGGCAGCTCACAAAAACTTTGGTCCGGGCGGTTTGATAAAACCACGGATCGGCTGGTTGAGGCATACACGGCATCGGTGCATGTGGATCGCCGTCTGGCCGTCCAGGATATCCGCGGCTCCATGGCGCATGCCAGAATGCTCGGGGAACAGGGCGTCCTGCCTCCTGACGACGTGGAAGCCATTGTTTCCGGATTGGATCAGATTCTGGCGGAGGTGAATTCAGGCGCATTTGTCTGGCGTGACGAGCTGGAAGACGTGCACATGAACATCGAATCCCGGCTGACGGAACTGATCGGCGATGCCGGAAAGAAACTGCATACGGGGCGAAGCCGCAATGATCAGGTTGCTCTGGATTTCCGTCTCTACGTGGACGAAGCCCTGAAACGCTGGCAGGATGGGCTCGAAGAACTGGTCGCCGTGCTGGTGCGGCGGGCCGAGGAGCATCGCCGGACTCTGCTGCCCGGGTGTACCCACCTGCAACCGGCCCAGCCCGTAAGTCTGGCTCAGCACCTGCTGGCCTATGCCTGGATGTTTCGCCGCGATCACGCCAGGGCGGAAGATGCCTTGAAAAGGGTGCGGGTCAGTCCTCTGGGAGCCGCAGCCCTGTCCGGGACCACCTATCCACTCGACCCGGCCATGGCGGCCCGGGAAGTCGGCTTTCCCGAAGTATTCGCCAACAGCATGGACGCCGTCTCAGACCGTGATTTCGTCATGGAATCCGTCTTTATCGCGGCCGTGACCATGGCTCACCTTTCCCGGCTGTGCGAGGAGCTGATCCTCTGGGCCAATCCGGCATTCGGCTTCGTGCGGCTGCCGGACGCCTTTGCCACCGGGTCAAGCATCATGCCGCAAAAAAAGAATCCGGATGTGGCTGAACTGATGCGCGGAAAGACCGGGCGGGTTTACGGGGCTTTGATGTCCTTGATGACCCTGGTCAAAGGACTTCCGCTGACCTATAATCGGGATTTGCAGGAAGACAAGGAACCGTTTTTCGACGCGGACAAGACCGTGGAAACATCATTGCGGCTCATGGCGTCCATGATGGCCGAAATGGAATTCGTGCCGGAACGGATGCTGGCGCTTTTGCGCAAGGGATACCTCAACGCCACGGAACTTGCGGACTATTTGGTGGGAAAAAAACTGCCTTTCAGGGACGCCCATCATGTTGTGGGGCGGGCCGTGGCGTTTGCCGAAGACCAGGGCCGACCTCTGGAGGAGCTGTCACTTCAGGAGTTGCAGTCCTTTTCGCCGTTGATCCAGGAGGATGTTTTTTCCGTGCTGGATTATCATCAAGCCGTAGCACGGCGCAGCGGGCGGGGCGGTACCGGTGAGGCTCCGGTCCAAAATCAAATCAGCGAGTTGAAAGCCTGGTTGACTGCGTCTGAAGGGAAGAACGGCGGGGTTTGATTTGGCGGAAGCGTATAGGAGTCGAACCTACCGACGACCTCTCGACCGTCCACTGGATTTGAAGTCCAGGCGCCACACCGGTGACGAAACGCTTCCTTGTGTGAAAAATGCCTTTTATAGATTTCAACGTTGAACCGCAAGGGGGCAGTTCGAATCTCCGGAGGAATTTCCGGCTTTAGAACGACATTGACGCTGTTTCACCACGGGATTGGGAATCGGCGTCGAATGCTTCACTTTAACACCCCTCCTCTTGCAAACCACAATCGTATTTTTTCTGATAATCCAATCCTTTTTCGGAGGAATTTTCATTGAATAATTTTTCAAAGAACCTGCTGCTCTGGGCTACCATTTCCGTTGTGATGGTGGTTCTGTTCAACATGTTTAGCCAACCGCCGGCGCCCGAACAGCAATTGAGTTACAGTGAGTTGCTGGCCCGCGTTCGAGCCGGCGAAGTTACCGAAGTCAACGTGCAGGGGCAGAGAATCCAGGGAGTACTGCTCAACGAGCAACGCTTTGTTTCCTACAATCCCAACGACCCCAACCTGGTACCCATACTTCTGGAGAACAATGTCCGGGTGGTCGCGGAGCCCGAGGATCAGTCGCCATGGTATTTCACCATTCTGATCTCCTGGTTTCCGATGCTTCTGTTGATCGGAGTCTGGATCTTTTTCATGCGCCAGATGCAGTCCGGGGGCGGGCGGGCCATGTCGTTCGGCCGTTCGCGGGCCAAGATGCTGAGCGAGGAATCCACCAAGGTCACCTTTGAAGACGTTGCCGGGGTGGACGAGGCCAAGGAAGAATTGATGGAAGTGGTGGATTTTCTGCGGGAACCAAAAAAGTTTACCCGCCTTGGCGGGCGAATCCCCAAGGGCGTTTTGCTGGTCGGCTCTCCGGGTACGGGCAAAACGCTGCTTGCTCGGGCCGTGGCCGGAGAGGCCGGGGTGCCGTTTTTCTCCATTTCCGGTTCTGATTTCGTGGAAATGTTTGTCGGCGTCGGCGCTGCCAGGGTGCGCGATCTGTTTACCCAGGGCAAAAAGAACGCGCCCTGCCTGATTTTCATAGACGAAATTGACGCCGTCGGCCGACAGCGCGGCGCCGGGCTGGGCGGAGGGCATGATGAACGCGAGCAGACCCTGAACCAGATGCTGGTGGAAATGGACGGTTTTGAATCCAACGAAGGCGTCATTCTGATTGCCGCCACCAACCGTCCGGACGTACTGGATCCGGCCCTGCTGCGTCCCGGTCGGTTCGACCGGCAGGTCGTTGTCCCGGCACCGGATCTGCGGGGCAGGGTGCGCATCCTGCAGGTCCATGCCAAACGTACGCCCCTTGCCAAAGGGGTCGACCTTGAATCCCTGGCCAAGGGCACGCCGGGCATGTCCGGAGCCGATCTGGAGAATCTGGTCAACGAGGCGGCCTTGTTTGCCGCCCGGCAAAACAAGGATCAGGTTGAAATGCAGGATTTCGAGGAGGCCAAGGACAAGATCCTGATGGGCAAGGAACGGCGCAGCATGATTCTCAGCGATGACGAGAAGAAGACCACGGCCTACCATGAAGCCGGTCATGCTCTCGTGGCCCGGCTGCTGCCCGGAACGGACCCGATTCACAAGGTGTCCATCATTCCCCGAGGCATGGCCTTGGGCGTGACCATGCAGTTGCCGGACGACGAACGACACAACTACAGCCGGACCTACCTGGAAAAAACATTGGCCGTGCTCCTTGCCGGCCGGGTGGCCGAGCAGATTATCTTCGATCAGCTGACCACGGGGGCCGGCAACGACATCGAACGGGCGACGAAAATGTCCCGGAAAATGGTCTGCCAGTGGGGGATGAGCGACGTGTTGGGGCCGCTGTCCCTGGGGGAAAACAACGACCATGTCTTTCTTGGTCGCGAGATTTCATCCCACAAGGACTACAGTGAAGAAACGGCGCAGCAGATCGATGCTGAGATCAAGGGCTTCATCAGCAGAGCTCTCGCCACGGGTCGGGAATTGCTGGAGCAGAATATCGACACTCTGCACGCCATGGCGGAAGCCCTTCTGGAGCGCGAAACCATTACCGGAGACGACATCACCCGTCTGATGCAGAACGAACCCCTGCCGCCCGTCAACTTGGTGATCAAGAAGGCAGCCCGGGACGAGTCTGCCACGAAGTCAGAGAACATCGATCAAGACGCCGACAAGGGAGAAGATGGGAAGAAGACGACCGATGATCCAGCTTCTGCAAAGGGCGAGGGTGAATCGGAAGACGAATTTTCCCTGGAAGAGCCTGAGAAACCTCAGCGTTCCTAGCCTGATTGCATCTTGCTGAATGGATTTGCCTGTGAATTCAGTTCCCGCATGGCGCATCAAAGGTGAACGATTTTTGAATATGAATCACCCCCTGATCATGGGGGTGATCAATTGCACTCCGGACTCGTTCTACGACGGTGGCCGGCATCGTCATCCGGACGAAGCCGTACGCCGCGGCCTTGAGCTGGTCTCCGAGGGAGCGCTAATTCTGGACGTCGGCGGCGAATCCACCCGCCCCGGCGCCCTGCCCGTGACCCGGGAAGAGGAACTGGAACGCGTTCTGCCCGTGATGCAGCGATTGAGCGCCGCCCTGGAGCAAAGCCATCCCGAGGTTGTTCTTTCAGTGGACACCACCAAGGCCGAAGTGGCCGCCATGGCGCTGGCCGCCGGCGCGGCCGTGGTCAACGACATCTCCGCCTGCCGGTTTGATCCGGGGCTGCTGGACGTTCTTCGCCAGTATCAGCCGGGTTACGTGCTGATGCACGCTTTGGGAACACCGGCAACCATGCAGTCCAATCCATATTATGAAAATGTTCTGGATGAAGTCCGTCGCTTTTTCGAGCAGCGGATGAACGTCCTGGTGCAATCCGGATTGTCTGAGGACGCCATTATCCTGGATCCTGGGATCGGGTTCGGCAAGCTGCTGGAACACAACCTGCGGCTGCTGCGCAATATCGACGACTTGCTGCAATTGGGCAGGCCGCTTCTGGTGGGCATTTCCAACAAGTCTTTTTGGAAAGGGCTGCTGGGGCTGGAACTGGAGGAGCGCGGATCCGTCACCCAGGTGGCCACGGCGTTGCTGACGGTCAAAGGGGTGCGGGTGCATCGTGTTCACGACGTACTGGAAACACAACGGACTTTGCGGGTATTCCAGGAGCTGAGCGGAGGCGGGTCGTGCTAGAGATGCAGTTCGGCTTGCGGGAACTGGTGGACATCGGCCTGGTGACCTTTGCCTTCTACCGGCTGATCCTTCTCGTGAAGGGGACACGTGCCGTATCGATCATCTACGGATTGATACTAATCCTGGTGATCTATTACCTGTCCGAGGAATTCGGCCTGCTGACCTTGAACTGGTTGCTGGCCAACTTTCTGGGCTCCATGTTCCTGGTGATTATCATTTTTTTTCAACAGGACATCCGGAGAGCCCTTTCCGAACTGGGCGCCGGCAGTCTTTGGAGACGTCGCAACGTATCTGATCGCCTGGTGAACGAAGTGGTCTACGCAGCGCTGAACATGGCCAAATCACGAACCGGCGCCTTGATCGTCTTTGAGCGGGCTATTCCTCTGGGGGACATCATAGCTCGTGGCGTGGAAATCAAGGCCGGCATGTCTCGCGAACTGCTGGTGACGATATTTACTCCGGGCACGCCGCTCCATGATGGGGCCGTGGTGATTCGAGACGGCCAGGTTGAAGCCGCGGGTTGCATTCTGCCTTTGTCATCCGGAGTCGAGCACTCCACCAAACTGGGAACGCGGCACCGGGCCGCCATCGGCGCGAGCGAAGAGTCCGATGCCGTGGCCCTGGTGGTATCCGAGGAGCGGGGGGTCATATCTCTTGCCCAGGGAGGAGTACTGTCGGAAAATCTGAATGAAGCGCAGCTCAAGGACGCCTTGCGCAACGCATTGGAGAAGTAGGGAGCATGCGCACGAATTGGCAGTATCTGGTCCTGGCCTTTGCCTTGGCGCTTTTTTCCTGGCACCTGGTTTCCGGACGAGAAAAGGTGGACACCTGGATTCAGGTTCCCGTGGAAATGGTGAACATGCCTCAGGGATTTGTCGTTCGCCAAGGCATGGTTCACCGCATCGAGGTTCGGGTCCGGGGACCGAGGCCAATGTTGCGCACTATTGATATGCGCAATGTCTTTTACCCCCTTGATCTCGCGGAATTGCAGCCCGGACTGAATCAGCTGGAATTCGAGACGCGCAACATCAGCCTGTCACGGGCCATTGAGGTGGTCGAAATTTCACCTTCCCGGGCTGAATTGCTCGTGGACCGGTTGATGACCAAGAACGTGCCCGTGGTCAAACAAATGGAAACGGATTTGCATGAGGATTACGAGCTCAAACGTGCCGCTGTTCGCCCGCCGGCGGTGGTCCTGCGAGGTCCCCAGGCCAAGGTCGAGGAAGTCGATGAGATTATGACGCAACCGGTGACGGTGGAGGATGATCGTCCAGGAAAACTGGAAATTACGGTGGGCCTCATCCTGCCGCCGGAAGTCGAGGCGAATCCATCCAGGGTCTCTTTGCAGCTTGATTTTGGCGAGAAAACCACGGATATTTCCATTGAACGCGAGGTCCTTGTCGCGCAACCAGCCGGAATGACGGTCACGGTGGATCCGGCAAGAATTCGCCTTCAGCTTCGAGCACCTCTTTCGATGGTTCGAGAAGAAAAACTTGTCGACGCTGTCTGGGTCACCACCAGTCCTTTAGGGGAGCTTGCCTCAGGCGAGCATGAAGTCAGCTACCGGGTCGAATTGCCTCCCGGGGTTGTCCTGTTGCAAGGGGAGCCGGAAAACGTGCGCGTTCAGATCGAACAGATCTCCGCCGTGCCGGTCGCTCCTGATCCGAATGCGCCTTAGTCGTCGTAACATTGGTTCATTTTGAAACTTGAATTTGCTGTGATGTAGACTGTCCTCGCAGGGACCAGTCGACTCATGAGGGATGATATGCGTAAAGGTCTCTTTGGAACGGATGGAATGCGCGGGCAGGTAAACATTTTCCCGATGCTTCCCGAGATTGCGTTGCGACTTGGACTGGCCGTGGGGCAGACCATGCGCAACGGTTCAAGACGGCACCGGGTGGTGGTCGGCAAGGATACACGACTTTCCGGGTATGTTTTTGAAACGGCCCTTACCTCGGGTTTTTGCGCTTCTGGAATGGACGTTTATCTTGTCGGCCCCATGCCCACCCCTGCGATTTCCTTTTTGACCCGGAACATGCGGGCCGATGTGGGAGTGGTCATCTCAGCTTCCCACAATCCTTTCATGGACAACGGAATCAAACTGTTCGACCGCTTCGGCTTCAAACTGGCCGACGACATGGAAGACCGGATTTCGGAAATGATCCTCTCGCCGGATACGGATTGGGACTATCCGCAACCGGAAGCCGTGGGCAAGGCGTTCCGCATTCAGGACAGTCTTGGCCGATATCTGGTCTTCCTGAAGAACACCATTCCGTCGGCCATGACCTTTGATGGAATGAAGGTTGTCCTGGATTGCGCCAACGGCGCAACATACAAGGTCGCACCACTGCTTTTCGAGGAACTTGGCGCGAGGGTCGAGGAGATCGGAACGGATCCGGACGGCTTGAACATCAATCGCAAGTGCGGTTCGCTCTACCCGGAACTGATGGCCCATCATGTCCTGGATTCCGGAGCGGATATCGGGTTGGCCCTGGACGGTGACGGAGACCGGTTGATCGTCACGGATGAGCGGGGCAAGATCCTGGACGGCGATCAGATCATGGCCATCTGCGCCCGGGACATGCTCAACAGCGCCACATTGCCCGGCAATACGCTCGTGGCCACGGTGATGAGCAACATGTCTCTGGAAATATTCATGAAGGAAAATTCCGGCAGGTTGTTGCGTACTCCCGTGGGGGATCGCTATGTCGTAGAGGCCATGCGCAGGGAGGGAGCCCTGTTCGGCGGCGAGCAATCAGGCCATTTGATCTTTTTGAATCACTGCACCACCGGCGACGGCATCCTGGCCGCACTGCAGCTGATGCGGATCATGCAGGAAACCGGAAAACCGCTCTCCGAACTGGCAACCCTGTTGACCCCGTTTCCGCAGGTGCTTGTGAATGTCCATGTCGAACGAAAAATTCCCTTCGATCAGTCTCCGGAAGTGGTTCGCGTGGTGTCCATGGCAGAGCAGAAACTCGGAACGCGAGGCAGGGTGCTGCTCCGTTATTCTGGAACGGAACCGGTAGCCCGGGTCATGGTGGAAGGCGAGGAGCCGGAAATGGTCCAGCAGCTGGCGGACGAAATTGTCGACGTGCTACGAACCCATCTGCGATAGACTGTCGCCGCGATTGGGTATATGCTCAGCTTCCAGTGCCATGATTGCTTCGCGTTTCCAGTTTTATCCGATCATAGCCAGGAGATGATACCGACCAAACTCTCGATCTTTGAGGATATGCAGACCGGAATAGTAATTTTTCGGTGCGAAAAGCCAGGCGGCCATCGCTCAAAACAAAGGAGATTGCTCCGATGCAAATAAGAAAAGTCGTTATTCCCGTGGCTGGTTGGGGAACCAGGTCATTGCCGGCAACCAAGAACATTCCCAAGGAAATGCTGCCGGTATTTAAAAAACCCACGGTGCAATACATTGTCGAAGAAGCGATGTACTCCGGCCTGACAGACGTGGTTTTCGTGAACAACTCGAACAAGAAAATCATCGAGGACCACTTCGACTATAACTGGGCACTAGAGGATTTGCTGCAACGCACTGGGAAAACAGCTCTTCTGGAAGAAGTTCGCAAGGTAGCCGAGATGGTCAACATTATTTCGGTGCGCCAGAAAAGGCAGCTCGGACTGGGTCACGCCGTACTCTGCGCCAAAGAGGTCATCAAGCAGGAACCCTTTGCCGTGATGCTGGGCGACGACTTGATGTTCAGCATGGAACCGGGGATCAAGCAGCTGATGGATGTCGCCCTCTCGGAAAATATGTCGGTAATCGGTGTTGTTGAAGTTGGGGCGGACAAAGTGAGCAGTTACGGCATCATCCAGGGTGAAGAGTTCGCGCCGGGTATTTTCCGGGTACGTTCACTGGTGGAAAAACCTGAACTGGGGCAGGCGCCGTCACGCATGGCCGTGGTCGGACGCTATGTTTTGATGCCTGAAATTTTTCAATATCTCGAAGGCACCGCTCCTGGCCACGGCGGCGAAATCCAGATCACTGACGCACTTTTGACGCTTGCGCGCAAGAATCGCCTCCTGGCGGTGAAAATGCGCGGGATGCGATTCGATGTCGGCGACTGGAGCGACTATCTTACGGCGAACATCTATTTTGCCCTCCAGGATGAGACGCTTCGCGACGAGCTGGTCTCCAAACTGAAAGGTCTGCTGTCCTGCCCCAGTTGAACAGACTCCCGCACGGCTGGCAATACATTCATCATTCAGAGCCGGCTGCACCGCATGCGGTGCAGCCGGCTCGCGTATTTGAACACATGATTTCGCGCTTCGCCGTGAATCAACCAGCATGACGTCACGACGATCCCATTTGTCACACTTGCAAATCCATGCACGCATCAGGCGTGGTATGGGGAGGATCGCCACGGACATGGACACGGAAATCCGGCGGTGCGCAGCATGACCGTCGCCTGGGATGTGGCCCTGTGCAGCCCCCCGCATCGCACCTTCAGCTACGGGACCCCGGATTATCTGCCGGAGAGGTCGTGGGCCGTGGGACAGCGGGTCATGGTTCCGGTGGGCGGTTCCGTACGGATGGGCGTGATCGTCGGTAGTTTGGATGGAGAGCGCCAAGGCGAACGAAAACTGAAGCCGCTGGCGTGGCCTCTGGATCAGGAACTGCTGCTGAGCAAGGATGTTCTGGAACTGGTTCGCCACCTGGCCAAACGGCAGATGGCGCCGGAGGGGCTGGTGCTGTCGTCGGTCCTGCCCAAGGCTCTTCGCGCCGGTGCGGTACACTTTGCCCTCCGAGACGGGGATACAGTCAGCAAAATTCGTCTGGATCACATCTTGCGGGCTTCACCTTCGGAGCTTGCAGTGTACGGTCAGGCTTGGCTGGACGGCCTGCTGACGCCGGTGATCGCCGAGCGTGCCGACAGACGGAACGCAACATATGTCCTATTACGGGATCCGCCATGGGATCTGCGGCCGGGAGCCAAACGTCAACTGGCGGTGCTGGAGTACCTCTTCACCCACGGCTGCGCCTCACGGGAGCGGATATCCCAGGAATGGCAGGCGGATGCGGCAGCTTCCGAAAGCCGTAATCCGGATCGCGTATTGGCGGATCTTGTCCGCAAGGGATTGATCCAGGAGTCACCCGGACTTGACGCTTCGGTGGACATTCTGCCCGCACAGCCGCAACCCCAAGAGTGCGCAGGGACCACCACGATGGAACATGCGCTTACCGCCGAGCAGACGGAAGCTTTTGCCGTTCTCCAGGCGGACCTGGAGCAGGCGGTTCGGGAAAAGAAGGGGCTGGTGCGGCTGGTGCACGGGATTACGGGCAGCGGCAAGACCTTGCTCTACCTGCGTTTGGCTCGAGCAGCCCTGGCCATGGGCAAAAGCGTGTTGCTCCTGGCGCCGGAGGTGGCTCTTTCCGCACAGCTCTGGACCGAGGTTTCGCGAAATTTTCCGGATGTCCCGAAGCACTGGTACCATGGCTATCTCAATCCCGGAGCCAAGCTTGCGGTATTCCGGGCCGCGCGGCATCAGGCGACCCCCCGAATCGTGGTCGGCACGCGTTCCGCGCTGTTTCTGCCCTTTGCCGATTTGGGACTGATCATCCTGGATGAGGAGCATGACGCCTCATACAAGCAGGATGAAGGGTTCATGTATCAGGCCAAGGAAGTGGCCTACTTCCGGATCAATCAGCAAGGCGGGCTGATGCTGCTGGGATCGGCGACGCCTGATGTGAAGACGTTTCATGCGGCTGATCAGGGCGAGATCGCCCGGGTTACGTTGCGCAAAAGGATCAGCCGATGTCAATTGCCGGAAATCGGTCTCGTGGACATGCGCCGCGAATCCCGCTCCGATCCCCTTTCCACGGTCTGCCGCGCGGAACTGGAGAGCGCCCTGGAGCGGAAGGAACAGGCCATGTTTCTGCTCAACCGCAGGGGATTCGCGCCGCTGGTCTCCTGTCTGGATTGCGGCACCGCCCCGAAATGTCCACGTTGCGAAGTGGGTTTGACCTATCACAAGGCATGGGAGCGGCTGCTGTGTCACTACTGTGGCTACACTCATTTGTTCCCCTGCAATTGCGCTCAATGCGGCGGGACCCGCTTTCTGCCCATGGGCGAGGGCACGGAAGGGCTGGAAGAGTATCTGGGAAACATGGTTGCCTCAAGCCAGGCCATTGTGCGTCTGGACAGGGACAGCACCCGACGCAAGGGCAGGATGGAATCCATTCTGGAGACTTTTGCCCAGGGGCGGGCCCAGATCATGGTCGGCACGCAGATGCTCAGCAAGGGCCATCATTTCCCCAACGTGACGCTGGTGGTGGCCGTGGACGGAGATGTCGGGCTGAATCTTCCGGATTACCGGGCCGCGGAAAAGACGTTTCAGCTTCTGGTGCAACTGGCGGGTCGGGCCGGGAGGGGTGAGAGGCCGGGCAGGGTGCTGATCCAGACCCGCAATCCGGAGCATCCCTGCTGGGAACATATCCGCACCGGAAATTATGAAGCCTTTTTTTCGCAAGAGCTGGAACGGCGCCGGAAGTTCGCCTATCCGCCGTTTGTGAAACTGGCCATGATCAGGTTGAGCTATCCCCGGGAATGGGAACGCGGCGCGGATGTGGTAACTCAGGCCGGAGAGCACCTGCTTCGGGAGGGCGCCAGGCTGGGACTGCGGGTGCTGGGGCCGGCCCCAGCTCCGTTGAGTCTGCTCAATGGCCGCAAGCGCATTCAATGCTTAGTCAAGGCAATGTCCTGGCTGGAACTTCGGGACGTCTACTCCTCCCTGCAAACCATCTTGCCGCGATCATCCCCGTTCCGTTCCAGCCTGGATCTGGATCCGGTGAACATGCTGTGATGAACGTCGATCGCGGCAAGCAGGACCAGTTCGATCGTAGATCTGAATTCGCGGAACAATTGCCGCCTGCTCACTCCATGGAAGCCGGCAGATCCCAGCGCACCTTGCCTTGAGTCTTTTTTTGCTTGCGCAGCAGGATGTACAGGGCTCCGGCTCCGCCATGCCGCGGCTGAGCGGTGCAGAAGGCGAGGACGACCCGGCGCAGGGGCTCACGGGTCAACCAGAGGGGCAGTTCTTCGCGGATCAGGGCCTGGCCGCCCGGCGAGTTCTTGCCGCGCCCGGGAATCAGCAGCACGCAGCGCCGCCCGAGGTGATACTGGGTGCGCAGGAAGTCGTAAGCCGCGTCCCGGGCCTGGGCAGCGTTCAGGCCATGCATGTCCAGATGGGCTTCAACGCTGAACTGCCCCGCCTTGAGCTTTCCAAGAATCTTTTTGTCCAGGTCCTGGATGTAGCCGTGCATGTATTCTTCGGAGTACGAAAGCTCGAAGTCCACATTTCCTTGAACCAGATTGCGCAGGTAGTCGGCCACCCAGATATCTTCATCGCCGAAGCTCTGCTCTTTTGCCGCCGGGGTGGTCGGGGAGTTTATTCCGGTAACCTGCCTGCCTTTTGCGGCGCCGCTGATGGGCGAAACTCCGGACATGGCCTGAGTGAACAGATCCTCATCATTCCTGGGCAGCGGCGACTCCGATTTCTCGGTGGATGCTTGTTTCGGGACAGAACGTTTGACCTTCTCCTTTTTGGGGAATTTCTTTTTGAGGGCCTGGAGGTCTTCAAGGGAATTGAATTTCATGGCGTAAACCGGCTCGGATCTGGCGTGGTTGATTCGATTTCTTGGAGGGGGTAGAGAGCGAAAGGCTTGCGAGTGGCAGTATCGGAACATATATCGCCACGACCCGATTGGCAAGAACACTTGAATCTCGAGAGCTCTCTTTGTGTTCGCACTCGCAATCGTAATCGCAATCGTAATCGCAATCGTAATCGAAATCGTAATCGTAATCGCAATCGCAATCGTAATCGAAATCTTAATCGCAATCGTAATCGAAATCGAAATCGAAATTTTGCTCCTATTCGGCATCCTTGCAATACGGATTTGGTTCCCGCCTGCATGGGTGCCAAACTCGGTGACGACATGGTAAGTCAAGTCATTCCCGCGAAGGCGGAAATCCAGTTGCTCTGGATCGTGGCTGTGTTTCGACCTTGTTGAGCAGTTACATTCGGGTTTTTGAAATCGATTTCGATTTCGATAGCGATTTCGATTTCGATTAGGTGAACGTTGAAACAGTCTTCAGGAGTGGCGTTGGCGGGGGAAGAATTGTGAGGATCATTGCGGGGCATTGGAAAGGTCGACGGATCAAGACCACCGAAGGGGAAGGCTACCGCCCGGCCATGGGCAAGGTGCGTGAAGCCGTGTTCTCCATGTTGTCCTCGCGGGGGGTGCAGTGGGAGGAAGCGCGGGTGCTGGATGTTTTTGCCGGCAGCGGCAGCCTGGGATGGGAAGCCTTGAGCCGTGGAGCACGGGAGGTCTGCTTTATCGAGAGCGATCCCAAGGCTCTGCGTCTGCTACGGGAACAGGTATCCTCCTTTTCTCGTCCTGGGCAGCTTGTGCGTGTCTTGCCTGGCGATGCTCTGCGCATTCTGGCCGCTTCTCCGAAATCCAGCGGCAAAAGAGTGTTCCGACTTTCCGTAGACGATCCGACTTGCGAGGCACCTCCGAATCAAGGATATAACGTGCTTTTTCTTGATCCGCCCTATGGCCGCGGCTTGCTGGGGCGCGCTCTAGCTCTTGCCCATGCCCATGGCTGGATTGCCCCGAAAGCTCTGGTCTGCGTGGAAGTCGAGGCTGACGCAGACGTTACGGAAATGGAACTGCCCGGATATGAACTGGAAACCGATCGCCTCTATGGCCAAACCCGGATCATTCTATGGAAAAAAATTACTGCAAGAAACGAATCGCCGTCTATCCCGGAACCTTCGATCCCTTGACCAACGGCCATGTCAGCCTGATACGACGGGGGTTGGAAGTCTTTGATCAGGTCATTGTCGCGGTGGCGCACGACACGCCGAAGATACCCCTGTTCAACCTGGAAGAACGGCTGGATATGGTGAATGCCGTCTTTGCGCCGGAACCGAGGGTTCTGGGTGAGGGGTTTCAGGGGTTGCTGGTGGAGTATGCCCGCAATCGCGGCGCCAGCGTCATCTTGCGGGGTCTTCGGGCGACGTCGGATTTTGAGTACGAATTTCAGCTGGCCTTGATGAATCGTCGCCTGGAACGCGGTCTCCAGACCATGTTTCTGATGACCGACTACAAATGGCTGTACATCAGTTCCACGATCATCAAGGAGGCGGCCCGGCTGCATGGCGACGTGCAGGGACTTGTGCCCGATGTGGTTTTGCAGCGTTTGCAGCAAAAGTATGGAACCAGGAAAAACTGACGAATCCGTGCCGTCATTACAACCCGGAAGCGCCGAACGGGAAGCCTCCCGGATCATCTGCCTTGTGGGCGCGACCGGTACCGGCAAGACCGCCGCGGCCCTGACCCTGGCCCGACACTATCCGGTGACCGTGATCAACGCGGATTCCCGGCAGGTTTACAAGGATGTCCCGATCATAACGGCTCAGCCGGACAGCGGCGAGCAGAGCCAATGCCCCCACCGGTTGTACGGCTTTCTGGAAATGCGGGAAACCATCTCCGCGGGGCGGTTCATGGACGAGGCTCGGCGCGAGTTGGCGGCATGCCGGGAGCAGGGGCGTTTGGGCGTGTTGGTGGGAGGAACCGGGCTGTACCTGCGCGCGCTCGGGGGCGGATTGGCGGACATTCCCGAAGTGCCCGGGGAAATCAGAGAAGAAGTATTGCGCCGCTGCGCCGCCCAGGGTTCGGAAATCCTGCATGCGCGACTGATGGAAGTGGATCCCGAATATGCCGTCAAGATTCATCCCCGGGACCGTCAGAGAGTATGCCGGGCGTTGGAGGTTCATCAGGCTTCGGGGCGGCCTCTGTCCTGGTGGCATGCCCACCGCCGATCCACCCAGGGGCTGGATCTGTTCATTGTCGGGCTGCGCCTGGACCGCCGGGAATTGCACGACCGCCTGGCACAAAGGATCGGTCAAATGCTTGAACTCGGCGCGGTCCGGGAGATCGAGCAGGCATGGCGGATATGTCCGGACCGGGAAGCACCGGGTTTTTCCGGCATCGGTTGCCGGGAACTTCTGGATTACTGTTCCGGCGCAACCACTCTGGACCAGGCCAGGGATCTGTGGCTGTTCCGGACCAGGGCCTATGCCAAAAGGCAGGAGACATGGTTCAACAATATTTCGGAAGTGCAATGGGTGCGGGCCGGGGATGAGCAAGAGCTGCTGCGCTGCATTGCCAGGCAGAAGCTGAACCTGAGCTGAACCGGGTTCAACGAATTATCTGGATTGGGAGGAACTTCATTTGCGAAACGATCATGCAATAAATCGGATATTCATGACGGCCTTGGCGATAGCGGCCATTTTGTTGATAAACTTCCCTGTTCATGCCGGGCAGGATGTCCGGATTTTCGTGGAGGCCGAGGAGGCCGACCTTGCGGAGCCGCGCCCTTCAGCCCTGCGCGAGGCCTTGGCCCAAGGGGTGTTCCAGGAAGCGGAAGCGTTGCTCGGCGGCGAACTGGGCGAGCCGCGACGATCGGCTCTGCGGCGGATTCTGGAGCCTCGGGCCCAGGAGTATGTCCTGGACTGGGAGGAACGCGAGTTCCTGCCCACGGAGTGGGGAGCGGTTCTGCACGTGAACGTGCGCGTCCATCGGCAGGCTTTGCGCGGTTTTCTGCAATCCTTGGGCACATACTATACCCGGAACAATGTGATCGGGTATCGTTTGGAGGCGCGAGGGCTCAATGCCGAACAGACGGAAGTGATCCGGAACCTGGAAGTCCTCTCCGGAGTCCGCCAAGACGGGGCCGACAGCTTGATTTTGCGCCTGAACTCTCAGGCGGACGGCTCCTTGCAGGGAACGCTGGACTATGAGGGGCTGGTCTGGTCCGCGATGGGACCGGAGCTGCCGGAGGTCTGGATCGGGCTCTGGTCCAACTATTTCGGCATGGACCGGGTGCGGCGAACTTTCGAAGACGATATGATTCTCGACACCCATGGCTGGACCGCGGCCGGAGATGTCCAATCCTTCGATCAGGCCCTGCGCGAGTGGGAAGTTTCCGTGGACCGGATCGATCTGCTTGGCATCTCCATGCAACCGGATGGGCTGCTTCAGGCAAGATGGAGGATCGTGACCACGGATCGATCGGGCATGCAGTCCCGCGTCCGGCAGTATTTTCAAAATCGCGACGTCGCATATTCCGTTCAATAGTTGTAACTGCTCAGCTGCGGCCCGGCTTGTCTCGATTTTTCGGCCTCGCAACTTCTTCATCGGCTTCGTAACATCGAACCATTGCCGGAATAAACAGCATTTGGCGCTTCAAGCGTCCGGCATTGGTTCGATGAACGAATCCTGACTCAGTCAGACAGGCGATGCCGAAAAATTGAGACAAGCCGGACCACTTCATGCCATAAAATCAAAAGTACTGAATAGTTGCCAATAGTTTATCGCGATGCTCCGGTTTAACGTCAGGTACGTCCGACTGAACGAGCCATCATATTCCACCATGGAAGGAGACGACAATCATGGCTGAATTCACATGTTCCAGCTGCGGAGAAAAGAAGGAAGGGCGCTGCAAGCCGCAAAAATGCCCCAAGTGTGGTGAGAAGGGGACCATGGTCAAACAGGCAAAGAAATGATTCCTCGAAAGACCAAAGGCATGGGATAGGGATTGATGGTTGACCCCGTTCATTTTGTCGACGCCCGGGGCCAGACCCGTCTGGTACGGGCGGATCCCCGACAAACCCTGGCGCATGTCCTCTTTCTGGAGGGGCTTTGGCCGACGCGCCCTTTTTGCGCCGGCCTGGGGCGCTGTGGACATTGCGTCGTCTATTTTGATCATGCCCCTCCGGAGCCTTTGCCCGCGGAAACGGCAGCGCTTTCATCCGCTGTTCTTTCCAGCGGCGGGCGCCTGGCCTGCCGCCGTGTTGCCGAACCCGGACTGCGGATTGCTTTGCCTTTTTCCTTTCCCGCATCCATAATCGAAACAGAAAAACTTTCCCTGCCCAGGTCCACGCAGGGGCCGTTGTCTCTGGCCATGGATCTGGGCACGACCAGCATTCACTGGCTGGCGGGCGATCAAACCGGCAAACTTGCCGGAGGACGGGAATTCAATCCGCAGTTGGTCGCAGGCAGCGAAGTGATGTCGCGTCTGGCCTTTGCTCTGGCTGATCCCGGCAATGGCGGCGTCCTGCGCGATATTGTCCTGCGCCGGCTGCAGGCACTGGTCAGGGCTTTTCCCGAACCCGTGGAACGGGCATGCATCGCGGGCAATACCGTGATGACCGCGCTTCTGCTGGACTGGCCTCTGGCGGGCTTGGCTTCAGCACCCTACAGGCTGCCGCACCCGGGGGGGATCTGGACCACGATCCACCTGCCCGATGGTTCAGGCCTGCAGACCTACATCCCTCCGCTTCCGGCGCCGTTCATCGGCGCGGATGTGAGTGCGGGGCTGGCGGCCCTGCATTTCAGTCAGGCGTCCCCGCCCGCCTATCCATGGCTGTTTGCGGATCTGGGAACGAACGGAGAATTCGTCCTGGCCCTGGGCCCGGAGCAGTATCTGGCCGCCAGCGTGCCCATGGGGCCGGCTCTGGAGGGAATCGGCATGGCGCGGGGCTCGGCGGCTCTGCCCGGAGTCTGGGTCGATGTGACGCTGACGGCCCGCGGGCTCCAGCCCCGGATCTTGACGGAATCGGCTACCGTCGTTGGGTCGGCAGCCATTATTCCGCCGAAGCCGGATCAATCCGAGCCCATGACTGGCCAACGCATCTCCGGAACGGGCTATCTGTCGCTGCTGGCGGTTTTGCGCCGCCTGGGGCTGCTGGACGAAGCTGGTGGCTTTGTTGCCGGCCAGAACCCCCTGGCGCGGCGTGTCGGCCTTGAATTGCGGCAGGACGAGGGTGAAACCCGATTCATGCTCGGACCGGACGTCTTCCTGACGGGACGGGACGTGGAAGAGGTGCTCAAGGTCAAGGCCGCTTTCAACTTGGCTTTCTCCCGGTTGCTGGAGGCGGGGGGGATAGCCCCTGATGCGTTGCGTGCCGTGTATCTGGCCGGCGCTCTCGGGGAACATGTCGATCTGTCCGCCCTGGAGGAGCTGGGATTTGTCCCCCTGGGATCGAAGCAGCGCATCAAGCCCCTGGGGAACACCTCCCTGGCCGGCGCCCGCCTGCTGGCGACTGAGCAGCGGGCCAGGGACTGGATCGAGCAGGCCGTGCCCCGAGTCACGACCTTGGACATCGGGCAGGAAAAAAACTTTTTTACGAATTACATTCAAAGGTTGGTCTTTCGATATGTCTGAGGAGAAATCCAAAATCGCTTTCGGGCCGAAGTCCTCTTCGATGTCCTTTCCTGCATCCTTTCCGGCATCCTTTCCGGATCTTTCCGAAGAGGCGAGCCAAGCCCTGCTGGGGTACGCCGATCTGCTGCGGGACGTCTTTCCGATGAAGGCCGCCCACCGCCGACATCTGGCCGACAACATCCAGGAGCTGTCTTCGTTTCTGATTGAAGACCGCAAGGAAGTCCTGGGCCGGGACTATCTTCACACGCCTGCGGCCCTGGGAGCCTATCTGTGGTACTTCCTGCCCTGGAACCTGCTGCGTCTGACCCGGCTTCTGGGCGGGCTGAAGCCGGATCTTCCCGAAGGCGCGAACATCGTCGATCTCGGGGCTGGACCATTGACTTTTGTCCAGGCTCTTGCCCTGGCCAGGCCGGACTTGCTGTCCAGGGAACTGCATTTTTATTGCCTGGATACGACCCCCAAGCCGATGCGCGAAGGGCGCAAGCTGTATCACGGCCTGCTGAATGCCCTGGGAATGGCGGAATCAGCCCGGTGGAAGATTCATCTGGTGCATGCCCCATGGCATGTCGCGCTCAAGGACACGCCGCGGGCCGACATGCTGGTTGCAACCAATTTTATGAATGAGCTGCCCTGGCATCGCCGGGAACCGCTCAGCGAACAGGTGCGTGTTTTTTTTCGGGAGGTCTCCTCCAGCCTGCGTCCTGACGGTCAGGCGCTGTTCGTGGAACCGGGCAACCGGCTCGGAGGCAAGCTGATCACCTTGCTCCGGGAAAGCGGTGTCGGGGCGGGCTGGAACGTCCTGGGACCCTGTACCCATCCCCAACCATGCCCAATGCTTGCCCACCGGGAAACCTCCTGGTGTCATTTCACGGTGTCCACCCGGGGTTGCCCGCCCTGGCTGGAGGAGTTGTCCCGGGAGGCGGAGCTGCGGAAGCGGGACGTGAGCCTGAGCTATGTGCATCTTGCCGGTCCCCAGGGCCGCCGGCCGGACACCAAGGAGGATCTGGCCCGCATCATCAGCGCTGAATTTCCAGTGCCGGACCGGGAGAAAGGGATGATGACCGGACGCTATGGCTGCGCCGTCCACGGCAAGGTGCTGATTCTTTCCGGTCAAGGGGAAGCGGGAACCCGTTCCGGGGACATCGTGCCCGTGCATCTGCCAGAAAAACCACGGCACGACCCCAAAAGCCAAGCCCTGATCGGCACGCTGCACCCGGACAAAAAGCCCCGAAGAGCGACCCGGCGTCCCGAAGAAGTGAAGAGCCCGGGTCGGGAGGCGCGCCGTGAGGACGGCGGTCCAAATAGGACCAGGAAAAAGTAGAACGGAAGTAACTGTTCAGCAGTAGCGGACAAAAAAAAGATGCTGGATTCCCGTGAAGGCGGGAATCCAGGTTCAGCAGAGTTTCAGGCTGTGTCCGGTTCTTGAGCAGATACAGGAACTGATTTTTTTACCTGATCCCCCAGCACATAAGGATGAACTATGCGGACGCTGATTGTTGAGGACAGCCGGAGCATGCGGGAACATCTCAAGGAAATCGTGGCTCCCTATGGCCGGGTTAATCAGGTGCCGGACGGCAGGCAGGCAGTGAACGCTTTCGTGCGGTCCTTGGAAGACAAAAAATTGTACGACCTGATCCTGATGGACATTGAGATGCCGGTCCTGGACGGCCACAAGGCTCTGGGCATGATCCGCCGGCTGGAAGAGCAGCGGCTGGGCGGCATCCGGACCAAAGTGGTCATGGTCTCCAGCCTTTCGGACTACGAGAACATTCTCCAGGCTCAATTCGAAGAACGGGCCGACGCCTATATCACCAAACCCTTTGAACCGAAAATGCTCCTGGAAACCCTGGGCAACCTCGGCCTGATCGACAAGGGGCCTTTCCCGGAAATCGATGCGGCCGCAGGTCAGTTGGGGCAGTGAGCAATCACAACATCTCTTAGAGGAACAATGCATTCGACTCATGCCGACCAGGTGGCCGCGCAGTTCGGGTTGACGTCGCGGCAGGTTCAGGCCGTGGCGGACCTGCTCCGTGAAGGCTCCACCGAGGTGTTTATCGCCCGTTATCGCAAGGAAGCCACGGGCTCCCTGGACGAGGTGGTCGTGCGCAAGGTGCGCGATGGGCTGGAGGCTCTGGCCGATCTGGACAAACGTCGCGACGCCATGCTGGCCTCCCTGGAGGAGCGGGAGCTGTTGTCCGAGGCCTTGCGCACCGCTCTGGAGGGCGCCAAGTCCCTGAGCGAACTGGAGGACATCTATCTCCCTCACCGGCCCAAGCGTCGCACCCGGGCCATGATGGCCGCGGAAAAGGGGCTGGAACCTCTGGCCGATATGCTCATGGAACAGCGAGTCGCGGATCCGGTCGCGGCCGCGGCTTCCTTTGTCGATCAGGACAAGGGGATTGAGAACACGGATCAGGCCTTGGCCGGAGCCAGGGATATCCTGGCCGAGCGCGTGTCCGAAGATGCCGGTGCCAGGGCAGCGATGCGCGAACTGTTCATGACCAGGGCCCGGCTTTGCTCCAGGCCGGCCCGGGGAGCGTCCAAGGTCGATCCGGCCATGGCGGCCAAGTTCAGGGATTGGAACGACTGGGAAGAGGCCGCGGAGCGCGCCCCTGGTCACCGCATCCTGGCCTTGTTCCGCGGTGAGCGGGAAGGCGTGCTTTCGGTGGAGGTCCGGCCGGACGAGACTGTGGCCCTGGCCGGGTTGGAACGCCGTTTTGTGCGCGGCCGGGGAGCGTGCGCGCAACAGGTGGGCTTGGCTGTCCAGGACGGCTATCGACGCCTGCTTGCTCCCTCCATGGAAAATGAACTGCGGACAAAACTCAAGGAGCGGGCCGATACCGAGGCCATAGCCGTGTTTTCGGCCAATCTGCGCGAGCTGCTCCTGGCCCCGCCCTTGGGAAGCAAGCGGATCATGGCCCTGGACCCTGGATTCAGAACCGGAGCCAAGCTGGTCTGCCTGGACGAGCAGGGTGGGCTGCTGCATCACGACACTGTCTTCGTGGTGGGCTCCGAACGGCAGATCGCGGAATCCGCGCGGCGCATTCGAGAACTTGTGGAACGCTTCGCCGTCCAGGCCGTGGCCGTGGGCAACGGCACGGCAGGGCGGGAAACCGAGGCCTTCGTCCGCTCCCTGGGGTTGTCCGGGGTGTTCGTGGTTATGGTCAATGAATCCGGAGCTTCGGTCTATTCCGGCTCGGACCTCGCCCGGGAGGAGTTTCCGGATCTGGACCTGACCGTGCGCGGGGCCGTGTCCATCGGGCGGCGGCTGATGGATCCCCTGGCGGAGCTGGTCAAGATCGATCCCAAGGCCATCGGCGTGGGTCAGTACCAGCATGACGTGGACCAGGCGGCGTTGAAGCGGGCCCTGGACGATACCGTGATCAGCTGCGTGAACGCGGTGGGCGTGGAGCTGAACACGGCCAGCGCCGCCCTGTTGTCCTTTGTCTCCGGGTTGGGGCCGTCCCTGGCCCGGAACATCGTCGCCTGGAGGGATGAAAACGGGCCGTTTGGCTCCCGGCAGGAATTGCTCCGGGTGAAGCGGCTCGGACCCAAGGCTTTTGAGCAGGCCGCCGGTTTTTTGCGCATCCGGGACTCGAAGAATCCCTTGGACGCCTCGGGCATCCATCCGGAACGGTATGGTTTGGTGGAGCGCATGGCCCGGGACATGGGAACCGAAGTGGTCGAGCTGATGCGTGATTCCGGGATCAGGGCGGCGATTGATCCGCATCGCTACCTGTCCGCGGAGGCGGGCCTGCCTACGTTGACCGACATCCTGGCCGAGCTGGACCGGCCCGGGCGCGACCCCCGGCCGGCCTTCGAGCATTTTGCCTTTGCCGAGGGGCTGCATCGTCCGGAAGATCTCTCTCCGGGCATGATCCTGCCGGGCATCGTGACCAACGTGACCCGGTTCGGGGCCTTTGTGGACGTGGGCGTGCATCAGGACGGACTGGTCCATGTCAGCCAGATGGCGGACCGCTTTGTCCGTGATCCCGCGGAGGTGGTCCGACCCGGGCAGCATGTCCGCGCTCGGGTTCTTGAAGTGGACCTGGAACGCCGGCGCATCTCCCTCTCCCTGAAAATGGTCGACCAGTTGTAACTCCTCAGCTTTCAATACAGAGACCTTGACAATCAGATGAACGAGAATCCCATCTTTACCATCGGCTATGGCTCACGGTCTTTGACGGATTTGCTGGAACTGCTGCGCGGTCAGCGGATCGAGTATCTTCTGGATGTCCGCTCCAGGCCGTATTCCAAAGGGCGACCCGAATACGCCAAGGCCGCCCTGGAAGAGTGTCTGAAGAACAAGGGAATTCGGTACCTGTTCATGGGCGACGCCCTGGGGGGAATGGCGGAGGATCAGGAGAGCGGAGTTCCCGCTCAGGAGCGGCCGGCCTTCCGGCAGGGCATCGCGCGACTGTGCAAAGCCCACCAGCAGCAACTGCGGGTGGCCCTGCTCTGCGGCGAGGCCAGGCCGGAGCTGTGCCACCGCGCCGTGCTGATCGGAGCGGCCCTGGCGGAGTTGGGCATTCCGGTGCTGCACATCGACGAGAACACGGTCCTGGTTCCGCAGGAGCAGGTCATGGATCGGCTGTCGGCATTGTCCGGGCAGGAAGCGGGCCGGGGCGAGGAGCGTGCGGCGGATCTGGCACCCGATGATGATTTCATTTTTCCCGACATGCCGGATAATGATGTCCCGCCGCCCTCGGATGCGGACATGCCTCAGGATGTGATGGGGGATGAACCCGAAGCGGATTCAGGCCTGCCGGGATGGGCCGGTTCGGAAGGGCAGGCCGGTGTTTCGGATCCGCGGCGTCCTGTCCTGGATTTAAGCCGGTTTCGGAATTCGGACCCGCAAACGGTCCTGAAGCAGGTCTTCGGCTACGACGGCTTCCGTCCGTTGCAGGCCGAGGTCATTGCCGCCGTCCTGGCCAAGGAGGATGCCCTGGCCATTATGCCCACGGGCAGCGGGAAATCCCTGTGCTTTCAACTGCCCGCGCTGCTTTTTCCAGGGCTGACCGTGGTGGTGTCGCCCCTGATCGCCTTAATGGAGGACCAGGTGATGCAGGCCCGGGAGCTCGGCCTGCCCGCGGCCTTTCTGAACAGTACGGTGCCGATCCAGGAGTATCAGGCAATCATGGCCGATGTTCGGGCCGGCGGAGTCAAGCTGCTGTACGCGGCCCCCGAGACCCTGCTCCAGCCGGTCATCCTGCAACTGCTGGAGAGCGTGGCCGTGGACTGCCTGACCATCGACGAGGCCCACTGCATCTCCGAATGGGGCCACGATTTTCGCCCGGAATACCGTCGGCTGGTGGACGTGCGCCGCCGTCTGCCCGGGGCGGTCTGTCTTGCGGTCACGGCCACGGCCACGGAACTGGTGCGCCGGGACATCAAGGCCAGTCTGGGCATTGACGATGCCCATCAGTATCTGGCCAGCTTCAACCGGGAGAATCTCTACCTGGAGGTGGCGGCCAAGAACGATGCCATGGACCAGTCGCTGGCCTTTCTTGAGGATCGGCGGGACCAGTCCGGAATCATTTACTGCGCCACCCGCAAGCAGGTGGACGTGCTTTGCGAGGTGCTTTGCGCGCGGGGCGTTTCCGCGCTGCCCTATCATGCCGGGCTGGACGCTCCGACCCGGATGGGCAATCAGCGCCGGTTCATCCGCGACGACGTCCGGGTCATGGTGGCGACCATCGCATTCGGCATGGGCATCAACAAGTCGAACATCCGTTTCGTCCTGCACTACGATCTGCCCAAGAACCTGGAAAGCTACTACCAGCAGGTGGGCCGCGCCGGCCGGGACGGCCTGCGGGCGGAGTGCCTTCTGCTCTTCACCCACGGCGACGTGCAGACCTATGTCTCCTTCATCAAAAAAATGGATGCGGCGCAGCAGAAACCGGCGCGGCTGCAACTGGAGGCCATGGTTGGGTATAGCGAATCCGCGGTCTGTCGCCGGATCCCCCTGCTGGGCTATTTCAATGAATCCCATCCCGCGGCCAACTGCGGGATGTGCGACAACTGCTGCACCGAGCCCAAGGAACTGAGCGACGTGACCGTTGCCGCGCAAAAGTTTCTGTCCTGCGTCAAGCGCACCGGCGAAATGTTCGGCATGAGCCACATCATCGACGTGCTGCGCGGCTCCAGGTCGGAAAAGGTGCTCAGCCGGCGACACGACGGCCTGTCCACCTACGGGATCGGTATGGAGCATTCGAAGAAACAATGGCAGCATCTGGCCCGACAGTTCATCCAGCAGGGTCTGCTGATCCAGGATATGGAGCACGGAGGGCTGCGTCTGGGACAGGAGGCGTACCAGGTTTTCAAGGGGCGTCAGGTCATGGGCGTGCTGCCAGAGCCGGCGACGCCCGCTTTCTCCTCTTCAGGTCCGTCCGCAATGCACGACCAGGCGTATGACGCGCAGTTGTTCGACCTGTTGCGGGTACGGCGCAAGGAACTTGCGGAGGCCGCCAATGTGCCGCCCTACGTGGTTTTTTCGGATCGATCCCTGGTGGAGATGGCCGCTGTTTTTCCGCAATCCCCCGGAACCTTCGCGGCGATACACGGAGTGGGCGAGGCCAAGCTGACCAAATACGCGGACGAATTCCTGCCGATCATCCGCGATTACTGCACGCAACGCGGCATCGTTGAGCAGCCCGCAGTCGCCGCGCCGCCTCCACGGCCCAAGCCCGAGGGTCTGGGACCACGCACCCTGGAGGTGCTCGCATTGTGTGAAAGCGGGCAAAGCATTGCCCAGGTGTGCGAGATGTTCAAGGTCAAGCCGGCGACCATCGTCAACCATCTATGGCAAGCGGTCATGGCCGGCCGGAGCGTCCGGAGAGATGTTCTGGAGGCCGAGATCACGCTGCCCCCGGATATCAGGCAGCGCGTCCTGGACGCCTTTGCCGAACACGGCCCGGAACGGCTCAGGCCGGTCTACGATGCGCTCCAGGGGGCGGTGAACTACGACGATCTGCACCTGATGCGGCTGTACGTCGTGCTGAACAGGCAGGGGGTTGTTTCTTGAGCAACCAAGAAAGCCGGTCCTGCCGCAGATCGTTTACCTTTGCCATGTAATACGGTAGATCTTTGGCATTATATTTTCTAAAGCCAATTTTCTTGGGCATAACATGGCGAAACTCAAACCTCCTCTCAGCGTCCGCCAAGGGCTCGTCCATCTCGGAGAAGATCTCCGCAGGGCCAGGCTGCGGCGCGGGTTGAAAATGACCCTTGTGGCGGAGCGGGCCGGGATCAGCCGGGAGACTTTGGCGAAAATTCAGAAAGGCGATCCCGGGGTAAGCATGGGGGCTTATGCCGCGGTGATTTTCGCTTTGGGCATGGGGACGAAATGGATGAGGCTGGCCGACATCAGCAATGATCCGGTGGGCCAGGCCCTGGAAACCGAGCGGCTGCCCAAGCGCGCCCGAGGCTTGCAAAAGCTGGGGGAGTGACCGTCGTGCCCAAAGAGATCTTCGTTCATGTCGACCTGCGTGATGGTCCTTTTTTCGTGGGTACGCTCTGGGTTCATACGGCAAAAGGCCGGCAAAGCGCCACATTCGAATACGCATCCGCCTGGAGAAGCTGCGCCGCGGGCTTTTCTCTCGAGCCCGCCCTGGAATTGCGAAAAGGAACGTTTCACACGGACAAGGCCATGTTCGGAGCTATAGGCGATTCGGCCCCGGACCGTTGGGGGCGGACCTTGATGAATCGTCGGGAAGCCAGGTTAGCCAGATTGGAAAAGCGTACTCCCCGCATGCTCCGGGAAGCGGAAGGCTGGCGACTTTCTCCCCTCTACGATCTGGAACCCACTCCGGAACACGTCAAACCGCGCATCCTGCATACCCGGATTGATTATCACGACGGGACGGCCAGTCTGGAACTGGCTTTTGACGTGGCCGGCGAATTCGGAGTGGAGCCCAGGGAGGCCGAATTTCTTGCCGAAACCATTGCCGCGGCCGTTCAATGTTGGGAAGACGAAGGACTGCGTTGGAGAGCGAGCAGGCAGGAGATTGAGTTCAAGCGTTCGGCGTTTGAACTTGGCAGGTAGTCGCCGGACAGCCGGAAGGCATCAGTGCCGGTCGGCAAGCACCGCTTCATGGAACCTTGCAAACGAGAGCGCCCCATGAACAAAAAAGATTTCACTGAAGCGGATATCCGCACCAAGTTCGTCACTCCGGCGTTGACCGGCGCGCGGGGTGAGAAATGGGATCTGATGACCCAGATCCGGGAGGAATTTTATTTCACCAGGGGCAGGGTGATCGTGCGCGGCAGGACCGTGCGCCGCGGCGAGGCGAAGAAGGCTGACTACATTCTTTTTTACAAGCCGAACCTGCCCATTGCGGTCATTGAAGCCAAGGACAACAACCACTGCGTGGGCGCCGGGATGCAGCAGGCCCTGGATTATGCCGAGATTCTGGATATTCCCTTTGCCTACAGCACCAACGGGGACGCCTTCCTGGAGCACGACCGCACAAGAACCAGCGGTCACGTCACCCGAGAAATCCCCCTTGATCAATTCCCAACCCCCGAGCAACTCTGGGTCCGGTACCGCGAGGCCAAGGGCTACTCCGCGGAGCAGGAGGCCGTGGCCGCCCAGGATTACTACGACGACGGCTCCGGGAAGACGCCGCGCTATTACCAGCTCATCGCCGTGAACCGCACCGTGGACGCCATCGCTCGCGGCGAAAACCGCATCCTGCTGGTCATGGCCACGGGCACCGGCAAGACCTATACCGCCTTTCAGATCACCTGGCGGCTGTGGAAGTCCGGGGCCAAAAAACGCATTCTGTTCCTGGTGGACCGCAACATCTTGGCCGATCAGACCAAGACCAACGACTTCAAGCCCTTCGGCCCGGCCATGACCAAGATCACCAACCGCACCGTGGACAAGGCTTTTGAAATCTACCTCTGCCTCTACCAGGCCGTGACCGGCACCGAGGAGGAGCAGAACATCTACAAGCAGTTCTCGCCGGATTTTTTCGATCTGATCATCGTGGACGAATGCCACCGGGGCAGCGCCGCGGACGACGCCGCCTGGCGCAAGGTGCTGGAATACTTTTCCTCCGCCGCCCAGATCGGTTTGACCGCCACGCCCAAAGAGACCAAAGACGTTTCCAACATCGAGTACTTCGGCGAGCCGCTCTACACCTACTCCCTGCGCCAGGGGATCGCCGACGGATTTCTCGCGCCCTACAAGGTCATCCGCATCGGTTTGGACAAGGACCTGGACGGCTGGCGGCCCGAGGACGGACAGACCGACAAGTACGGCCGGCTGATCGAGGACCGGGAATACAACGACCGCGATTTCGACCGCGGTCTGATCCTGGAGCAACGCACCGCCCTGGTGGCCGCCAAGGTCACCCAGTTTCTGCGGGCCACGGACCGCTTCGGAAAGACCATCATCTTCTGCGAGAACATCGACCACGCCGAGCGCATGCGCCAAGCCATGGTCAACGCCAACCCGGATCTTGCCGCGGCCAACAGCCGGTACGTGATGCGCGTCACCGGGGACAACGACGAGGGCAAGGCTCAACTGGATAATTTCATTGATCCGGAATCCACGTACCCGGTGATCTGCACCACCTCCCGGCTGATGAGCACCGGGGTGGACGCCCAAACCTGCCGGCTCATCGTCCTGGACCGACGCATCAATTCCATGACCGAGTTCAAGCAGATCATCGGGCGCGGCACCCGGATCAACGAGGACTTCGGCAAGTTCTATTTCACGATCATGGATTTCAAGCGGGCCACGAGCCACTTCGCGGACCCGGACTTCGACGGCGAGCCGGTGCAGATCTACGAGCCGGGTCCGGAAGAGCCGCCCGTTCCCCCGGACGAAGTTCCGGAAGAGGAGGGCGGCTATCCTCCGGGCTCCGATCTGAACGGCCCGCACGGCCCGGACGAATTCGGCGGCGGACTGCGGGAACAACAATCCAAGTACTACGTGGACAACGTCGAGGTCCGCGTGGCCACGGAGCGCGTTCAGTACCTGGATCAACACGGCAAGCTGATCACCGAGTCCCTGAAGGACTATTCCCGCAAGGCCGTCCGCCAGACCTATGCCACCTTGGCCTCGTTCCTGACCGTCTGGAACGACGCCGAAAGAAAACAGGCCGTCCTGGAGGAACTCGCGGCCAGGGGCGTGTTTCTGGACGAACTTGCTGAACAGGTCGGCCGGGACTATGACGCCTTTGATCTCGTCTGCCATGTCGCCTTTGACCAACCGCCGCTGACCCGCAGAGAGCGGGCTGAACAGGTCACAAAGCGCAACGTGTTCGGGAAATACGGCGACAAGGCCCGCGCCGTCCTGGAGTCCCTGCTCGCCAAGTACGCCGAAACCGGCATCACCAGCGTTGAATCCCTGGACATCCTCAAAGTGGACCCCCTGCGCACCTTCGGCACCCCCATCGAAATCATCAATCTCTTTGGCGGCAAGTCCGCGTATCTGGCCGCGGTCAGGGAGCTTGAAGACCATATTTATAATTTGGACGCCGCATAACCATGCCCAATATCTCAGGCATCGTAAAATCCATCCAGGACATCATGCGCAAGGACGCCGGAACCTACGGCGACGCCCAGCGTTTGGAACAGCTCGGCTGGATGTTTTTTCTGAAGATCTTCAACGACCGCGAAAAGGAGATGCAGCTTCTCCGCGACACCTATCGTTCGCCCCTGCCGGAGAACCTGCGCTGGTCCACCTGGGCCGCGGACGAGGAGGGCGTCACCGGCGAGGCGTTGCTGGATTTCGTCAACAACGCGCTCTTGCCCAAGCTCAAGTCCCTGACCGTGGGCGGGGACAAGATCAGCGGTCTGATCCGGATGTCCTTCGAGGACGCCAACAACTACATGAAAAACGGCACGTTGATGCGCCAAGTCATCAACAAGATCAACGCCATCGACTTCAACGCCTCGGATGACCGCCACATGTTCGGCGACATCTACGAAAAGCTGCTCAAGGACTTGCAGTCCGCCGGAAACGCGGGGGAATTCTACACTCCCCGGGCCGTGACCCAATTCATCGTCGAACAGGTCGATCCGCGCCTGGGCGAACGCATCCTCGACCCGGCCTGCGGCACCGGCGGCTTTCTCGTCTGCGCCATCGAGCACCTGCGCAAACAGGCCAGGAGCGAAGCCGACGAACAGCTCATCCAGGATTGTTTCGCCGGAATCGAGAAAAAGCATCTGCCCCATGTCCTGTGCATCACCAACCTGCTCCTGCACGGCATCGACGTGCCTTCCAACGTCCGCCACGACAATACCCTGGCCCGCCCCCTGCGTGACTGGGGCCCCAGGGAGCGCGTCGACGTCATCGTCACCAACCCGCCCTTCGGCGGCATGGAAGAGGACGGCATCGAAGCCAACTTCCCCGCCGAGTTCCGCACCCGCGAAACAGCGGACCTGTTCCTGGTCCTTCTTATGAAGATCCTCAAGCCCGGCGGCCGGGCCGGCATCGTCCTGCCCGACGGCACCCTGTTCGGCGAAGGCGTGAAAACACGGATCAAGGAAGCCCTGCTCACCGAATGCAACCTGCACACCATCGTCCGCCTGCCCAACGGTGTTTTCAACCCATACACCAGCATCCGCACCAACCTCCTGTTCTTCACCAAGGGCTCGCCCACCCGGGAAGTATGGTACTACGAGCACCCGTATCCGCCCGGAGCCAAAAGCTACAACAAGGGCAAACCCATCCGCATCGAGGAGTTCGAGGCCGAGCGTGCGTGGTGGGGCACGGAACAGGACGGCTTCGCCGGCCGCGTGGAGAACGAACGAGCCTGGCGCATACCCATCGATCAGATCAAGGCCGGAAACTACAACCTGGATTTGAAAAATCCGCACAATGCCGACACCGGCCCGGGGGACGTGGAGCAACTGCTGCCGGAATACGAAAAGCTGCTGGAACAGATCGCCGCAACGCGGGGGAAGTTGAAGGCCCAGCTGATGGAGGCGTTGAGTCGATGAGAACGGAAAAACCTGGGAATGCAAACCCTGGGAACGCGGGGCTCCGCACCCGCTCTTCTTCAAAAACCGCGAGTGCAGAGCCTCGCGATCCCAGCAAAGGCCACCGATGACCCTCGAAACCTTCTTCGATAAATTCAACCTCTTCGCCGACGCGCCGGGAGCAGTAGGGAAGATACGGGAGTTGGTGCTGGAATGGGCTGTACGTGGGCGTCTTGTATCTCAGGACGCAAAGGATGAGACAGCCAAAACATTGTTGAAGAGAGTTGCCACCACAGCAAAAACGAGAAGGCGAGGGACGAATTTACAAGAAGAGATTGAAGGGCCATTCCAGATCCCCAAAACATGGGAGTGGGTGCGGTTGCCACACGTCCTCACAAAGCTCACTGACGGCACCCATCATTCACCACCGAATGGGACAAGCGGTGACTTTATGTATGTTACCGCAAAAAACATCAAGACTGATGGAGTTCTTCTCGATAGCATTACCTATGTCACTAAGAAAGTTCACGATGAGATTTATTCCAGATGTGATCCGAGTTTTGGAGATATACTCTATATAAAAGACGGCGCGACAACGGGAATTGCGACAATTAATCAGATCAAAGAGCCATTTAGTATGCTCTCCAGCGTAGCACTGCTAAAGCCGTCGGAAGCCATCTTTAACCGCTATCTGCTTTGGGCCATGCGCTCTCCATTCTTCTACAGTGAAACGCGAGGCGCAATGAAAGGGGCGGCCATTACACGTGTAACGCTGTCTGTTATGGCGGCAAGCCTTTTGCCCCTCCCACCCCTCGCCGAACAAAAGCGTATCGTGGCCAAAGTAGATGAACTGATGGCGCTATGCGATCAACTGGAGGCGCAGCAGCAGGAACGGGAGACCCGACACGCCGACCTCGCCCGCGCGGCCATGGCCCGCTTTGCCGACGCCCCCACCCCGGCCAACCTCAATTTTCTTTTCCATCCGTCGTACATTATCTCACCTGCCGACCTGCGCAAAACAATCCTCACTCTGGCTGTGCAGGGGAAACTTGTGCTGCAAGACCCGGATGATGAACCGGCGGAGAAGTTTCTCACGTTGATTCAAAACCGCCTCGCAATGTTCAAGGCTGGTCGTTCATTTAGAAATGGAATTGACGAAAAAGACTCTGTAAAGCCATTCGAACTCCCACCTGGATGGGCGTGGTCGCGTTTTCGCGAACTCGGCGAGTTTGGTCGAGGAAAGTCTAAGCATCGGCCTCGCAATGACTCTTCCCTTTTTGTTGGTGGCACTCACCGATTAGTCCAGACTGGCGATGTCGCACGAGCCAATGGAGCAATCCAAACGTATACAGCGCTCTACAACGATGTCGGCCTCGCACAAAGCAAGATATGGCCTGCAGGTACACTCTGCATCACAATCGCAGCGAACATAGCCGACTCAGGGATTCTCGGATTCGATGCTTGCTTTCCCGATAGCGTCGTCGGTTTCATACCAGCAGAGCCGATACCCTCTGTGCGCTACTTTGAGTATTTCATGCGAACGGCAAAAGAGCACCTTGAGAAGTTCGCTCCGGCCACGGCACAAAAGAACATTAATCTTGGAATCCTTGAACAAGTATGGATTCCCATCCCCCCCCTCGCCGAACAACGCCGAATCGTAGCCAAAGTGGATCAACTAATGGCCTTGGTGGACGAGTTGGAAGTCCGGCTTGCCGCCTCCCGCACCTCTGCAGAAAACCTTCTTACCGCCCTGGTGGCCGAACTCACCGGCACAACCAACGGCCGCAAGGTTTCCGCCTCGCCCGCCAAGCCCGATACCTCAGTATTACGACCCGCGGTCCAGCCGACTCCAGCCGCCCCCATTGCCTCGACATCGCTGCCTTCAGCTCCGGTAACTCCGGCTCCACCCGCCGCACCAAAAAACGCCCGCACACTGGCCGAACTGCGTAAGGCCGCCGGCCTTTCCCAATCCGCCGTAGCCCAGGCCATGGGCCTGAACCAAGCTTACATCTCACAGATGGAAACCGGCAAACGGGCTATCAACGAGGCGCAGCAACGGCAGTTGGCGGAATTATTGGGCGTGAGTTCGGATATAATTCGGTGTTGATCATTTCGTAATTGCACGCTTTGCTCGAACCATTGACTTGCAGCCATTCGGAAAATCAGAGAGATTTCGTTGACCTGAGTGGTCAAGTTCAAAAGGGAGCCCCCATGCAGATTGAATCCATCCGTCTCAAAAATTTCAAGGTGTTTCGCGATATTGAGTTAAAGAACATCCCCTCTTTCCTCGTGGTCGTCGGAGCAAATGGATCCGGTAAATCGACTTTGTTCGATGTGTTTGGTTTCCTGCATGATTGCTTGCGCGGCACGGTGCGCCAAGCCTTGGACAAGCGCGGCCGTTTCCGGGAGGTCGTCAGCCGGGATGCTGATGGCGACTCCATCCTGATCGAAATCCAGTATCGGATGAATATCACCGATGCGGATCGGCTTGTTACATACTCTCTTGAAATAGCAGAAAATAAAGGAGTTCCCTTCGTCAGGAGGGAGATTCTGCGCTACAAGCGAGGGCGCTATGGCAGCCCGTACCAATTTCTGAAGTTTGAAGCAGGTGAAGGATACGCTATCACCAATGAGGAAGATTTCGACAAGACCGACGAAGAACTGGCACGTGAATATCAGAAGGTCGCTCCAGACACCCTGGCCCTTAAGGCACTTGGCCAACTGGAACGCTTCAAGGCCGCCAACGCCTTTCGTCAGCTCATTGAATCCTGGCATGTGTCAGACTTCCACATCAATGTCGCACGTGGCCGCAAGGAAGCCTCTGGAGAATCCGAACATCTGTCCGAATCCGGAGACAACTTGCCCCTGGTTGCCCAGTACCTGCACGAATACCATCCGGAAAGATTCCAGCGCATTCTCGATATCATGGCCCATCGGGTGCCTGGCGTGGAGACCATCGAGCCCAAGTTAATGGACGATGGATACCTGACTCTGCGGTTCCGTGACGGCTCCTTTAAAACCCCATTTTTGGACCGGTATGTATCCGACGGCACCATCAAGATGTTCGCCTATCTCGTCCTGCTTTACGACCCTCAGCCGCATCCTTTGCTGTGCGTCGAGGAACCCGAAAACCAGCTTTACCCGACTCTCATGGAGGAGTTGGCCGAGGAATTCCGTCTTTACTCCAATCGTGGGCAGGTACTCGTCTCCACGCACTCACCGGATTTCCTGAATGCGACGCAACTGGATGAAGTTTGTTGGTTGGTGAAAAAGGATGGATTTACGGAAATTCGCCGCGCCCGGGATGACGAGCAAATCGCCCGGTATATGGCCGATGGGGACAAGCTGGGGTGGCTCTGGAAACAAGGCTTTTTTCAAGGGGCCGACCCGCGATGAAGGAGCTCGTCTTTCTGGTGGAGGAAGCATCGGCCAAAGCCATGCTGGAAAGCCTTTTGCCCCGCTTGTTGCCACAGGGCATCCTGCATCGCTGCATCGCCTTTGACGGTAAGCAGGATCTGGAGCAGCAACTCGTCCGGCGCATCCGGGGCTATCTAAACCCGCAGGCCCGCTTCATTGTCCTACGTGACCAGGACAGTTCCCCGGATTGCACTGTTGTCAAAGCCCAACTTCAGCAACTTGTTTTCGAGAGCGGCAAGTCAGCTCTTGTGCGCATTGCCTGTCGAGAGCTGGAAAGCTTTTACTTGGCCGACCTAGTGGCCGTTGGTCAGGCTCTGGGACTTTTCAGTTTGCACAAGGAACAAAACAGATCAAAATTTCGTGCACCAGATTATCTGGGAAGCCCCAGCAAGGAGTTGGCGCGGCTGACAAAGTACACTTACCAGAAGGTCGGTGGATCGCGCGACATTGGTCGCTACCTGGACATTGACAACACTCGTTCGCCAAGCTTCAAGAATCTGATTCGCGGTATTCGACGGCTGGCAATGGAGTTGGAATCTATGTCGCGATGAACGCGACATAGAATTCATGCGTTCCGCGTTTGCACCCGGGAAGTAAATCGCTCGATCCAGCCTGAAGACATCGGTGTTTTGTGTTTCTTATGCAAAGTGGGGCGACATCTACATTTCCGTGGGATTTGTTCATGGTTTAATTCCAAAATAGGCGTCTGCTGCCGGAAAATGATAATGAGGAACGTTCATGAAATTTGACTGTGACGACAAGTTGCTGTGCCGGCTGCAGTACGTCATACACTTTGCTGTCCGGGTGTTGGCGATTTTGATGGTGTTCGTGATTGTCATGGGGGTGATAGACGTTGCCTGGATGATTTATCACAAGCTCAATGCCGCGCCAAAATTCATTTTGACCATTTCGGACATGTTGGCCACCTTCGGAGCGTTCATGGCCGTTTTGATCGCCATTGAAATCTTCGTTAACATCACGATCTATCTGCGCGAGGACATCATTCACGTCAAGATCGTCATGGCCACGGCGCTCATGGCCATTGCGCGAAAGGTCATCATCATGGACATAGAGAAGGTGGAGCCGCAGTACATCTATGCCATCGGCGCGGTGGTCCTGGCCATGAGCATCGGATACTGGCTTGTCCACAAGCTTTCCGCCAGGGAACACCATGAGGAGAATGACTGCATTGAAACAATCGCGCCGCGGGATAATAAAAAACGTTCCAAGGAAAAGGATGCTTCCTTCGAAGAGCAGCAAAGTCCAAGGTAGATGCCTGTGCCTGCTCCAGGATCTATTAATGGGACCTCGGGACAATGACTTGCGCGTCGCTTTCCACCACATCCTCGACATAGAGCATTTTCACTGCAAACAAGTTGTCGTCTAATTGTCGAAAGATAGTCCTTTGATTGTCGACACCGTCAATGGTGTCTTTGATGTAGGGGAGCAAAAGGGATTAATCGGTCTGATCGAGCAGGTTTCCCTTGCCCCACGCCGGACGCATGTCAAAGGTTCAGAGCGGATCGGACTGGCAGGCGTCGATCTCTCGCATCCACTCGAGCAGCCGCTCATCAGCCACCAGGCGTCCCTCTCGGATGCCTTCCGCGACAGCCTGGTCGTCCAGGACATGTTCTTGATAATAGTCGAATAAGCGTCCTCGCAAATAGTATTCCCGGTAAAGAAAACGCCAGTTCCCGCAAATGTCGGGAGTCAGCCGAGCGTTTCGTTCGGCCGCTTCGACGCCCTGTCGGATTTTGTTCAGAAACTGAGGATACGAACGCATGGGAAAGTGCAGGATCTCAAGGGGATGTTGGTCGGTTGTCGGCATAAGACCGCCACTGCGCGTTGCTTTATGGTTTCCGTCTCCCACACTGACGTCCGGATAGGCCCGGTGGCAGATCTTGGGCGGCAAGGGCCGGCCGCGGCGATTGCGTGAGACACGCTCTCGCACGGTCATTCGTTCATAAAAAGGGAGGTGATGGGAGTTCGGACGGGGTAGGAAGTTGACCCTCGGAACCCGCAATACGTCGATGCCCTTCGGTACAGATGTCAGGGAATGACGCAAACTTCCTTCAGCCGGGACCCAGAATTCATCGGCGTCGTTTTCGATCACCCAGTCGGCGCCGTATTCGACGGCGGCCAAGCGGGCCATGCGGGTCACCCAGACCGCCTGGTCATGGTTGTGTTCCGATTCGTGGATCAGATGCAGTCGTCCCTGGCGCTGGAATTTTTCGAGAATGGCCGTGGTGCCGTCCACCGAGGCGTTGTCCGTGGCAATGACGAAATCAACTCCCTGGTGCAGGTGAAACGCGATATTCGCCTCCACCACGTCTTCCTCGTTGCGGCACAGCAGGGTCATTACCAGCTTCATGACATCATCCCGATCGTATGGGCGGCATCGACATGAAGAATCTTCAGGCTACAGGGCCTCCTGCTCCGGAGGTAAAATGCCAGGAATCGAGAGTGCAACAAGTGATCTCGCCTGCGGAAGTCAGGGGGCGGACGACAAAAGTCCATCCGCGGGATGCATGCATAACGCAAAGAGAGAGCCTCCGGCTCCTGGATCTTATTGATGGGACGTCGGGACAATGACTTGCGCGTCACCTTCCACCACATCCTCGACATAGAGCATTTTCACCATGATCATGGCGACAACCGTGAGCGGCGCCGCGAGGATCAATCCCAACACTCCAAACAGAACGCCCATGGCCACCTGCACCGAAATCAACAAGGCCGGCGCCAGGTTGACGACGCGATGCTGGATCATGGGTACGATGAAATTGCCCTCGATGTTTTGGATGATCAGATAGAACACCAGGACAATCAGACCGGTCTGCGCGCCCTCGGCGAATCCGATGATGACAATTGGGATAGTCGCAATGATCGGACCCAGGAACGGGATAAAGGTCAAAAACGCTGTGAGTACGCCAAGGCTGAGCCAAAGATCGATACCAATCAGCATCAGGCCGAGGGAAACACTGACGCCCAGCAGCAGCATGGAGATGATTTGCCCCAGGAACCACCAGCGCAGGGCATGTGCAATGGCCGAGAAAGTCTCTCCCAGGCGTTGACGACGATGGACGGGGAACAGTCTCAGAACGCCGCGCCGATAGAGCTCGGGATCGGCAGCAGCAAAAATTGTGATCGCCAGCAAAATGATCAAGCTGGCAATGGCGCTCAACCCCATTGTTGTGGCAGTTGCGAGATGACCGGCCACCTTTTGGGAGATTTCCGCCAACTGCTCCCGCCCGTTCTCTTCGTTCAAATCCAAAAATGTTTCCGTCCAGCCGGCTGCGGACAACTTTTCCTGCATTCGTTCGATAAAGGACATGAAGGTTCGCCAGAGATCATCGACCTGCGCAAAAAACTGCGGCAAGATCAAGTAGCCGAGGAGTCCCAGAGAACCGGCCAATAGAACGAGAACGAGAGCCAGCGCCCAGCCACGCTTCAGGGGCGTTCGCTTGGCGATGCCCGCAGCCAAACCGTCAAGGCCAACCGCGAGCAGCACACTGGCGAACATCAACAGCAGGACGTCGCCGATCAACCAGATCAGAAGGCTTAAGGCTCCGAGCAGAAGTACTCGATCGGTTCGAAACCAACGCTGATCGGCAACGCCAGTCCGATGTTCGATCACTGGATAAGTGGGTTTGGGCTGGTCAGACATCTGTCCTTTTTCACCAAGTTAGGTGCTTTACACGGTTTCCCAGGATGGCTGGTTCCTGGTTCAGCCGATTTCTTTTTTTACCTTCTCCTTTTCTTGGTTGAAGCTATTGAGAAGTTCATCAAGTTCATCTTCTGAAAACTGCTTTTTCATAGTGGGGAAGGTTTCTTCTTCTTCCTCATCAATGTGGTGCTCATTGATCTCCAGCATAACTTTCACTTTTGCCCAGAATTCTTCGCTGTCTTGATCAGAATTTTGGGCTTCTTCGAGTAGACGCTCCATTACATCATGTTCCTGCAGCTTTTCCAACGTTTCAAGACGAATTTCTCTGTCGTCGCTGTGCTTCAAACGTTGGAAAACGGAAGCTTCTTCTCCTTTGACATGGGGTTTGAGATCTTTCTTGATTTCTTGGAACAACTTTTTCCATTCGGAAGAATTCTCGGCTTGCTTGAACTTTTTGGTCAACTCTCTTTGCTCGTCATGATCTTTTTTCAGTACTGCGTAAAAATTGCTGGCCATGGTTTTGTCCTCCTCTCATTAAAAACGTTAGGGTCAACGAGTTCAAGGAATTAAAGGCGGCGGCGTGATTGACGCCGCTGCCTGACTGCTTTTTATCTCACAACCTGATGGTGCTGTCCGAAGCATTCCAGCGTATAGGACCATGGACCTCCTATCGTAACCCAGTATGGTTTTTTCTGGATGCTCAGTGAACTGGCAACTATTCTGCAAATTCTGATCCTAAGGATAGGATCTGGGCGGGATGAGTCGTTCCATGAATTTCATGAACCGCCCCAGCCCTCACTTTGCCTGAACATTCGCCACAAGGGGTTTTTGCTTTAACGGCCCAGGTGACCGCATCCGCCTTGACCATTGCCGCGGTCACTGACCAAATGCCAGCGTTGAAAGAAGGGCAATGTCAGTTCTTCTGGAGTCCAATCGCGTATGCTGGACCACGATGGGAATGTTTGAGCGAAAGATGCTGGAAAAATCCGTATCTCTCGGAAGCCTTGCCGGCTCACTGAGATCATTGAAACGCAGATGATTCGTTCTCTCTCCCGCGAGTCTGATCTTGTACGGTCCGATGGGATCCTTGTCGGCAAAATAGACGGTTATTTCAATTTCCGCCTCTTCTTTGTTGGGATTCAAGATGCACGCTGTTTCATGGCTGATGAACTTATAGTCTTTCGTTTCATCGTCCGCGGGGATAAATCCTTCCGCAATGACCCATATCTTTTTTCCGATTTCTTCCATTTTCCTACCTCCTTTGAAGTTTACCCAGGATAACGCTTCCTGAGTTTTTAGGTTTGTGGAATCCAAAGACTCTCCTCCAGTTTGTAAGAAATCTTGATGCCATCAGTGAATAATTTATCAACCCACCGCCTTTCCTGTACCTCAATCCATTCTTTTTTCAGCCTGATAATGTTGTATCCATTCGGTTCGCCGCGGATGCGATGGGATATGGCGGTCCCTGCCTGCGCCACGATGATGGAACGCTTTGTGGACGGATAATACGTTCGGATGTCTCCTGTGTACCCGTGGTGCAAATGACCGGAAATCAAAAGGTCTACGCCGCACCGGTCAATCACCTCCAGCGCCCGTTGAGCTCTCCCGACCAAGGAAATACCGGCATCTTCCTCTCCCGGAGGGGGAATAAAGGGGTGATGGGTGACGACGACTTTGAATACGTTCCGCGGTGCTTTCGATAGAATGCGTTCCATCTCTTCAATTTGAGCAAGGGAAATCCGGCCGTTTTTCCAGGTGAACGATCGAGCGGTATTGAGACCGAGCACCAGGAGGTCATCATCCAAGTAGCAAGGCATCATTTCTTCGGTAATGTGATTCTTGTAGCGATTGAGGGGGCTCCAAAAGCGCCGCACCACATCGAAGAGAGGAATGTCGTGATTACCAGGTACGAAAAGCTGCGGGTGAGGAAGTCGCTTCATGAATTCAGCCGCTTTCCGGTACTGAGCCTTCCGTGCCCTTTGGGTGAAATCACCACTGTTGATCACCAGATGAGGCTGCTGTTGATGCAGTTCATTGAACAGGCCTTCCGCCACTTCAGGATCTTCCCTTCCAAAATGAAGATCGGAAATATGAGCTAATATTTTCATGGCACGGCGACTCGCAATGCTTTTTCAAGACTGCGGAACCGAAGCGGCATCGACAATTTATGGATTTCTCCGTCTATGGCCACTTTCAGCTTTCGGTGATGGGAACGAACGATCAATTTCGTTACCGAACGCATCTCCAGATTTTCCATCTCCTGAATCCCCCTGACGCTGAGTACATAGATCATGCGCAGTAACGTCAAAATTCCCAGGGAGCGAGCCATGCAAAGCCAAAGTTTTCCCTCGTTGATGGCGGGCCGGTGGAAATCCGATTCAAACCCCCCTTGATATTCGTTGTTTCCCACGAAAACCAACGGAGTAAAGCGCTTTGCGGTATAGACTTCATCTTCAAGAACCAATTTCATTTTTGGCATTTTGCGTAATGCAATGAGCGCAGCCACAATCTGGGCCTGCCATTTCCGCCATCCACGTTTTTTGGTAATTTCCTCGCGCTCCGCCACCATTTTTGGATAAACACCAAGGGATACGTTATTGATGAACTTGATCCCGTTCACTTCTCCTAGATCAACTTCCTTCATCTGCATGGAATCCATGAGGCGAATCGCTTCCACGGGCTCCAGCGGAATGCCGAGATCGCGGCAAAAATTGTTTTTTGTGCCAAGCGGGAGCACAACGAGCAAAATTCCCGTATTTGACAGGATGTTTGCAGCAGTGCTCACGGTCCCATCGCCCCCGCCGACCACAAGCATCTCGATTCCCCGTTTTTGAAGTCGCTCCACCTCCTGTCGGATCTGATCCCCTGAAACGATAGCCAAATGATCAGCGGAGATGCGGGCAAGAAGATGCTCCTTTATCTCTTCAATGCGATCTGTTTTCTGCTGGGGCGGCAGTGTGCCGGTGTTTTTGTTGATGACTGCGCCAATTTTCGTCATGAGCAAAGTCCAGGTTTGAATATCTACTTGAAAAGGAAATGTTCGTGATGCCCAAGTGAAAAGCTTGGTCACTACTCATCCAAGGTCCGGCTTGCCTTGCTTTGGCGGCCTCGAAATGGAGGGCTGATTTACAAAAAATATTCATTTCCATGGACATGACCAGCCCGAGGACTGTTCAGCGTTCACTCGCAATAAAAGTTTGTTTGGAATTACAACGAGGTACTGTGAAGTACTTTCTTCGAAAATTGATTCTGGGGTGGAATTGATTACGGCAGGTAACTACTCGGTTGCGTTTCGCCTTGTCTCAATTTTTAGGCGCAACTCCTCCGCGGATTCCGTAACATCGAACCTGTTCAAGGAGGAGTTTGAGGGTAATTAGAGAGGGGGCGGGTTGGGTGACGGGTTTGGCTGGAAAATCACGGGAACTCTCGCCAGACCGTCTTGATTATGGCAATTCGGTGCGGCTGTTTTCAATTCGCATCCTTCCGGCAGAAGAGAGGCGAGTGGTTGTTGGGGGTGATGCGTGTGGCGATCCCACAAGGTGCTTCACAGTAGCCCTCTGGGGCCAGTGGCCGTTGACGTCTTGTCAGTTCATCCCCTCGTTCAATAATCCCGTTTCCAGAACAATCCCAACCCGCCGCCTCTGGGGCCGAGGGTGCTTTCAAGGCTGATCCTCGGTGTCAAATCGATATCCGCGGAAACGGTTTCCTCTCCGGTTTTCATGTCCCTGTCCAGACGCAGGTAGACCCGCTCGTTGATGTATTTGCCGGCACGCAGGCTGATGTCGCCGCCTTGGCCGGTGACTACGTCCAGGTCGTCCAGGAGCAGGATGTCGCGGGCCGTGCCCATGATGTCCAGGCCGCCGCCGTGTCCGGCCAGTTCCCGGGCGGCCAGGGCCAGTTGCGCAGCCTGGGTGGGCGAGATTCTGGCGAGGGAGCGGCCGAAGAGCATCTGGGCCAGGATTTCATCCTGGGGCAGGGGGGGATCGGATTCAAGGGTCGGCGGGCTGATGTCCGGAGGCACGCCGGAGATGCGCACGATGAAGGTTTTCTCCCCGTCCGGGTCGCGTCTGGTCTGGGTGGCGATCAAGTTCACATAGGGCCTCGGCGGTTGACTGCCGGTAAACTGGATGACGCTTTCCTCGTCAATCGTGAAGCGCTTGCCCAAGAGGTCCAGGCGACCTCTTTGGGGGCGTATTTCCCCGCGAATGATCGGTTCCGAGGCATTCCCCGAAATGTGCAGATTTCCTCCCCATTCCGAATCCAGACCCCGGCCGCGCACAAAAAAACGGCTGGGAAAATGGACCCCGATATCCAGCGCAAGGGGAGGTATGGGCGGGGTAAACACGGCATCTTCCGCGGAATCTCTGGGCTTATGGACATCCACGACATCGAGATCCACGACCCGCGGACCTCCCAGATCCCTGAGAAACACTTCGACCCGGTCCAGGTTCACTTGGCCGCTCACCTCCTGAGCCTCGGTGGTGCCGGAAACATCCATGGAGATTCGAGACAGCCGGGCCCGCGCCTGCGGACTGTCCAGGACGTTCATGTTGGCGCCGCTCAAGGTGAAGCGGAACGGAAAGTTGTGCTCTGGATCGAGATCGGCCCGGCCTTCCAGTCGCAGCGTGCCCTGGTCGCCGTCCGTGGCGGTTAGGGATTCCAGGATGAAATGTTCCTCCGTAATTCGGGCATCGCCCTCGATGTCCTGGATCAGCACGCCCTGCAGAAGGTGCTGGTATCCGCCCCGGCGCACCTGGATGCGTCCACCGGGTTCCGGAGCATCAATGGTTCCGGCAAGCTGTAAGTCCAGGCCGAGTAGGCCGGCGAGCAACTGACTGTCCGGAAGGACAATGTCCCCCAGCCATCCCAAATCCAGATTGCCGACCACGGATGCCGTCACGGGCTCGTCCCGGGGCAGATCCAATCCGACCGGGTCGAGGCTCAGACGCATCCGAGCCTGTCCTTGGGCCTGGAGCAGGGAGTCGGTGTGACCCTTTTCCCGCAGTTCGGCGAACAGCGTCACCGACTCGCCATCCAGGACGGCATCAGCCTGCAGGTTCAGGGATGGAATCTCCCCCAGCCCGGTGACCGCCGGAGAAAGGTCGTTTCCGACCAAGGTTACGTCGCCCCGCAGCGCGGATTTGGGGCCGTGCAGCACCGCGCCCAGGGTGAGGGCGCCCTGGACATCCGTGGTAAAGAGGTGGAGGGGCAGGTTTTCCACGCCCAGGCGCAGATCCGCCGTTTCCCCGGAAAGCTGCGCCTCCGCGCGGACAATGGCCGATCCAAATTCCAGAAGCAAGGGGGAGGCTGACAGGTCGTCTCCAGCCATGGTGATGGTCACCGGATCGGCCAGGACAAGATTTTGCCCGGCCCAGGCTCCGGTCAGGTTTTGCAGGCGGATCGTGCGTCTAGCGTCCACTTCGGCGGAGGTTGCCTGTATTCGGAGATCGAACGGATGAAGGGCATGGCCTTGTGCCGCGGCGTTCAAGGCGATGTCGGCAAGAGTGCCCTTGGCTTCGGCTTCCAGGACGTCCACCCGGTTCTCGCCGGCCTGAAAACCTTGGGTCGCCACGGAGGCGTCCAGGTGCGGCGGGCCGGCAACTCCGAGAACATCCCGGGCCTGGGCCTGGAGAGACATGTGGGAGAGGGTTCCGAAGTCGGCTAGAAGATTGTCCAGAACAAGACTGAGCTGGACGTTCTGGCTTGGGCCGTCCGGTTGGAGGTCGAGCTGAAGATCCAGCGCTCCGGCCATATTTTGCCCGGCAAGCGCGCTCAGGGGCCCGATATCCCTGATCCGGCCTTCAAGTTGGGCCGTCACGAGCTGTGTGTTGAGATCAATGTCGCCGCTGCCGGACAGCGTGCCCTCGGGGAGGGTGAGGGTCAATCCGGAAAGGCGGAGTAGATTGTCGTCCAGGGCAAAGTCTGTTTCCGCGAAAAGATCGGTCTGCATCGGCGATGCGGAAAGGGAGAGCGAGCCTTGGGGACTGCCGGGCAACGCGTCCGCGTGCAAAACGAGCCGGAGGGGAAAGGCGTCCAGGTCGGCTACCTGAAGGTTCTCGCTGAACAGATCGCCATCCAGGGAAAGATTTCCGCCGACAGCACCGTGAACCCGGACTTCCAGTACGGCTGCACCGCCCAAATCCAGTTCCGGATCCGGCGAGGCCAGGGATAGGTCCGGCAGTTCCAGGACAGCCTGTGCCGTAAGTTCCCGGGTGTCGAGAACATAAGCGACATCGGCCATGAGATCCAAACCCTCGGCGTGCAACGAGATGTTGTCAGCCTGAATGCGGTGGAGACCGGATCGAGATGGATCATCCACGTCCGAGAGCAGGCTGATCCGGGTGGCCAGATCGATCCGCTCGCCCAGCAACCGGGGCAGAGGATCCGGCAGTCCGCTGGTTTGTTCCAGGGCAGCTTGCACGTCCAGCTGGAGGTCCATGGGCTGCACCACGCCCTGTGCCGTGATCTGAAGATCGAGCAGTCCGGCGTAGTCCTGGCCGTGCAGAGCCAGCCAGGGCTGGATGCGGGTCGGCAGAAGGTCGAGGCGGGCTTCCAGGTGGTTCCGGTCCAGGGCGTACCCGCCCTCTGCCTGAAGCGCCAGGCCGTCTCCGCGCAGTGTCAGGGACTTCAGATCCAGGAAAGTATCACCCAGCCGATACTGCAGATCAAACTCCGATGTCAGCTCGGCCGGCAAAGCCGTGTTCGGCACGTCCACGCCGTGAGCCTGCAACGTGCCGCTGGCCGCTATGTCCTGGCGGTCATTCCACTGTTGCTGGCCGAATTGAATCGAGGAAGTCAGTTCCAGCTCGGCGATCCGGGCCGGATCGGCCGCGAATTCGGTCAGGTTCAGGACGAGTTCGATGTCCGGAGCGGTGAATGGGCCGTCAAAACGGCTGTGCAAGAGAATCTCCGGCCCCAGTTCCACACCTGTGAGATCACCCAAAGGCGCCGTGTCCCGCACTGTTGCCTGGAGTCCGCCACGCAAGGCGGACTGGCGCAAATCCAAATGGGCGTCCAGGATCAGCTCCAATAACGGGTTGCGCAAGGAGACTTCGTTCAGTTCAACCTGTTGCGTGCCCGGCATGGCGGCAAGGATGCGGAAGGATGTGCGGGGGAGATAGGCATCTGCCGGATGGGGCAGCAGGGAGGAGTCCAGGAAAAAATCACCGTTCCAGCTCAGGCTCGGGTAATCCTGCCAATCCAGGGCAAGATAGCTTTCCACGGAAATCAGCTGCCCGGCCTGGACATGAAATGTTCCGCTCCATGCGGCCGGGGGACCGTCCCCGTCCAGGAGCAGTGCCAGCGGCGTGGTCTCGGGCAGTCCGAGTAATGGTGCCAGGGAGCCTTGAGGGTCGGTGAAATCGGCACGTAATGTAAGCAGGTTCGTGTCCTGGGCGAATTCGGCATGCAGGGTGAGCTGGCCGGCTTTTCCGGCCGGTCCGGCCATGGAATCAAGCCGCAGGTCGACCCGCGCTTCGTGGCTGTCCGCAACCAGTTCCGCCTGGAGCTGCAGAACAATGCGCTCTCCGGCCACGGCTTCGGCCAGGATGATTTCCCGGACAGCCAGGTGTTCAAGGGCTATCCGCGGGAAGGCATCCGGCAGATCAACGCCCTGAGACGGTTCCCGCGGTTCGCGCTCGGTTTGTTCCCCAATGGGCGTGCGCAGCATTTCAAGACGCGTCGCGCTGAGTTCATGGATGCGCAGCCTGGCCGCCAGCAGGTCCCTGCCGGACCAACGCAGCGCGAGATCTTCGAGCTCCAGCCATGGCCCTTCGGCATCGGCCAAACGCAGTTCGTCCAGGCGCAGGTCAAACGGGAACCGGCCGTGCAGCCCGTTCAGGGTAATGTTCTGCCCGCCCACATCGGCCAGGGTGCGATTCAGAAGCCCCTCAGCGCGTTCCAATCCGTAATCCGTGCGCAGGAAAAGAATTGTCGCGACCAGCATGAAGATCACCAGCAGCGGCGGAACAAGTAAAAGATATACCCACCAGCGACGCCGCTTCGGAGTCGATTCGTTCATTTCCATATCAACACCAATTTTGCCATCTCCACCACAATCCCCGACCGAATCGAAATCGAAATCGAAATCGAAATCGAAATCGAAATCGAAATCGAACTGACTCTATGGAATTACATGTTTATCGTTCATGGAAGCCGAAAAATCCGGCTGAAGCAATGTAAGCGTACGGTAACCAATAGAAACATGCTTTGATAGCTATCCTTGCGCCGGATGCGGCTGTTTAAGCCGCTTTTGGTCAGCAAAGTCAAAACGCCTGACCAATACTGACATACACCTGAAAGGCATCATCTCTGTCCCGCCTGTTCAGCGGGAAGCCAACGTCCAGGCGAATGGGCGCGAAATCCGTGTAGTAGCGTGCGCCCAGCCCGGCGCCCCACATGAAATCTTCGTTGAACCGCAGCTCGGACTCTGAGAATACCTGGCCTCCGTCCAGAAATGCGACCAATCCGAAATTGTTCTTCAGGCGTAGGCGCAGTTCCATGCTGGTTTCCACCATGCTGCGGCCGCCAATGATCGTACCGTCGAGTTCGGGGCCGATGGATTGGTACGCATAGCCGCGGATCGAACCTCCGCCGCCGGCGTAGAAGCGCTGGTTCGGGGGCAGACTGAGATTGCCCTCGCCCATGATCGATCCCAGGGCTCCCCGTGCTGCGAGAACCAATCGCTCTTCGGCCATCAAGGGGAGGTAGGCGCTCAGCCCGCTGAAGAGCTTGAAGAACATGGTACTCATGTCCAAGGTGTCGATAAAGGGTTCCGCCCGCAGTTGCACCCGCCATCCCGATGAAGGGTTGAGAATATCGTTACGCCTGTCCCAGGTCAGTTCGCCGGGAGTGGAAAACAGGCCGTAGGTCTGGGTCGTACCCAGCTGCGTCGTTTCCGTGAGCAGGTAATTGGCGCCGAGACTGGTGTACCAGAATTCATCCAGCTGGCGACTCATCTTCACGCCCAGGGCAATGAGCTTGCTTTCCAGGGCTTCCGTCTTTTCCCGTCCGATGTTGGCCATGAATTCCAGCTGTGATTTTTCCATAAAATCGGGAAAGGTGAAGTCCGCGGTAAGCATTTCCCTTTTTTCGGCCAGATCCAGCCTAGTGCGCAGGCGCTCTCCCTGGCCGAAAATGTTGCGATGCTCCCATTCCAGCGTAGCGCCGAGACCGGTATCCGTTTCGTAGGATACTCCTGCCTTGACCGTTCGGGGGACCCGTTCGACCACGGTAATGGTGATGGGCAGGGTCTTCTCGCCGTCAGGACCGCGTTGGGGGGTATCCGCATGCGAAACATCCACCATGGTGAACAGGCCGGTCGGCATCAAGTCTGACCGAATTCGGTTCAGCAGGGAGGCTTGATAGAGCTGGTCCTCCGACCAAGGCGCCTTGTTCATGATATAGTCGAGATGTACCCGCTCCAAGCCCTGGACGATGATCGGGCCGAAGCGGACCATTGGTCCCGGGTTGAAGGAGTAAGTAACGGTTATGGTCCGGAGTTCGTGGTCCACCAGGGCTTCTTTGAGCGCCACCTGGGGAAAGGGATGGCCGTGTTCCCGAAAATAACCCCGTAACTCGCTCACGCCCTGTTCAATTTCCGGAGCGCGGGCCCTGCTGTTCAGGTTCAGGTTCACGGTTTCAGCGTCGAGCGGAGGCAGATCCGCTTCCAGCTCGGGAAGCGGGCCGTCAAAATGCACGGCTTGCAGGGTATAGGCAGGTCCGGGACGCACCAGGAAGACGACCCGAGGCGGGGATTCATCGTAATTGACCTGTACCTCCACCTGGGCGTCGTAATATCCTTCGGATCGCAGTCCGCGCTGCAGGTTTTGAATGTCGCTTCTGGCTCGACGCTCGAGCATTTCAGGAGTGGCTGGCAGTCGCTCGCGCAGGGCGTAGGTTTCGGAGACGAATTGCAGCACCTCCGTCAGCCCGTTGTCCAGTTCCCCCCGAAATTCCACCCGATAGGCATCCGAGCCGAACAGGGACTGCTGCAGGGGATCGGGGAGAATGTCCCGAAAAGCATCAAACTGAGCCAATGCCAGGCCGGACATCAGGACCAGACCGGCAAAGGCAAGAAGGCCGACGCGAACAAGTGCTTGTATCAAAGGTGGTTTCTCGCTGATCAGGTAAGATAATTTATTGTGAAGCTCTGTCTTGAGTCGGCTTCGTAGCATCGAACCATTGCGTGAATAACAACCATTTTTACTTCATGAGTCCTGCAATGGTTCTATGAACGAATTCTGACTCAGTCAAACACGCGAGACCGCAAATCAAGGCAGCCGGAACGTTTCTTGTCTGCCGCAAGATTTTCTGAAGTGATATCTTTAATCTATATCCGAATGGCATAAATTCAAGAATTTCTGTCAAAAGGTTCAGCCTGATTTGTTTGAGCCGTGCGCAGAGTTTCGAAGCCTTCCCCTTGATGGACCGTGAGCTGGTTGAAGGGGATCACCCAGCCACGTTCGTTGCAGACCTGCACGCAGGCCTGCTGGATGATGCGCCCGACGGCCCAGTACGAACCTGCCGCACTGCCGCGCATCATCACGTAGATCAGGTAGTCCAGGGACGATGATCCGGCTTCCTTGAAATCTACAAGCACGGATTCCAGACTCTCGTCGAATGAACGTCGCAGGGCCTGGGTCACGGCGGCTTCAAAAACGCCTGGAACTTCATCCAGGCAGATGGCCTGATGCTGGTAATCGATACCGAAGGTCACGGCAAAGCCGAATCCGTTGCGGGACAGGTTACGGGGAGAAGAACCCAGGAAAGAACCGGTGGAGAAAGTGCGAACCGAGCCGACATGCTTGACCTGGACCACTTCCGGTGTCTGCAGCAGGACTTGGCCGTAGGTGCCGTCGGCGAGCATGACGAACTCGCCTTGTCGCGTGGGAAACCACGGCTCATCCGGTTCGTCCGGACGGGAGACCATCCCGGACAGTTCCGCGAGGGGGCGGCGCAGGATGCCGCCTTGCAGTTCCGGATTGACCAGGGTGGAGTACATGTTCAGATTCTTGATCTCCCAGGGCACGCCGTTCAGGAGGATTCGTTCTCCTTCCCGGACCGGCCCCATGTCCAATAACATCCGGACTTCGGTCATGAAGCGAGGCAGGTAGGTTCGGGAGCCCACTGCTATCAGCACGAGAATGATCATGGCAAAGCCAAGCAGCAGCCAGTCCCCGGAAACATAGAGGACAAGGAGCAGAACGCACAAGGCCGCGAGTACCGAAAAAACCTGGTAGCCGACGGTCATCAGTCGGGCGTAGGGTTTGCGTTTTACAGGCGGCTGATTCTCTTTTCCGCGCTGAATGACCTTGGGCAAGGTCTGCAGGAGGAACCAGATGCCGCCGGTGGCGACAATCGCCAGCAGCAGGATCAATCCTCTGCCATGGACAAAGGACAGCAGGCCCTGATGGAGCATGCTCCAGAATGTATCCTGTTCTTCCCGCAATTCCCGCAACTGAAAATTCAGTAATTCGATTTCCAGCAGCAGGTCGGACCTGCGCTGAAGCCATGATTTCTCCAGGGCTTGCAGGCGCTGCAGAAGTTGTTTGTCCTCGACCGCGGCACTGACATTGGCGATGTTGGCCAGGGCTCGTTCGACAACGTTCAGCCTGGCCCTGTCCTGCGCGATCTGCCGATTCAGACGTTCGATGGTCCGCGGCGCCTCGGTGAACCCTTTGATCTGCTCCAGGAAGGGTTCAATAATATCGAAGAGTTCTTGTTGCCAGTTGAAGGGGGCGTCGGGTTCGTCCTTGAAGATATTGCTGTCGATGCCTCCGGTGGCAATGGATTCAAAGGTGATCCTGGAGGCCAGGATCAAGCGTTCCAGTTCAACGATGTCCGCTTCCAGTTCGGCCCGCTCGGACGCTGTTTGGGCGTCGGCTGCCTGCAGTCGCAATTCGTTGAGATGATTGCGACGCTCATCGATGGACCGGGCAATACCGGCCAGCTGGGCACGTACCGTCTCCAGTCTGACTTCCAGGTTCTGGTTGACGGCCGGTTCTTCCGCGGGCACCGCTGGTGCGGGTTGTACCAACGTTTCATTCAGAACTGCGCCAGAGTTTTCGCGGACTTCGGCAACTGCCTGGAAGCCGACAATAAAAAATAGAGTCAGGGTTAAAAGCAGGAGCAGGCGGAATGGATGCAATGCCTTCAGTATGGTCATGAAGCTTCTCCTGAGATTAATTCGTCTTATAGACTTGGCTGATCTTGTACGGCGCATGCAGCGGTGAAAACTGCTGCACCTTGGAAGATATGGGCGCATTCACGGGATGCGTGCAATGGATGCCGAAAGTTGTGCACTCGGTCGGTGGTTCCGGGAATCATTTGAAAGCAGGAAGGGTGCAGCAAAACAAGGGGGTGTTGCGGACGGAGCGCTTGAACATGATTGTTGAAGAGAGTACAAACTGAAAAGTAGTTGACAAGGCAATCAATCCTCCTCATTTACCTCACCGTTTCGGTTTTCGCAACCAGGACTTCCCAAAATCAACCAATCCCCAAGGTGGGCTCGCATGTATCTGTTCATGATAATAAAAGGATCGTCCCTTTGCCGGTCGATGCTGCTGGCCGTAATGAGCATGGCCCTGCTTGGCGCATGCTCAAATTCTTTGGGGGATGTCCCCGACGAACCAACCAATCTTCCTCGCAAAGTGAATGTGGTCGTACAGGAAGTATCTCCAACTGAACTCAGGGATGTGGTCGTCCTGCCCGGCACGGCGGAGCCCTGGCTGAGCGTTGATCTGGCCGCGGAAACCGCGGGCCGGGTTGAAAAATTGTCCGTGCGCGAGGGAGATCGCGTCACGCCCGGGCAGATTCTGGCGCAGATCGAGGTCACGGCCCTGGCGGCCGGCAGGGCTCGAGCCCAGGCGGCGTTTGATCTGTTCGAGGAACAATTACGTCGCCGAGAACGTCTATACAAGGACAATATCATCTCCGAGGAAGAACTGGATCAGGTTCGCAGCGGAAAGGTCCAGGCCCGGGAGGAATTGCGGCAGGCCGAAATTGAGTACGGTCGCGGCCTTGTGCGGGCGCCGGGCGCAGGTCGGGTGAACAACATGCGGACCGAAGTCGGCGAATTCGTGGATCGGGGACAGGGGATCATCGAGTTGGTGGATATCGATAAAATCAAGGTTCAGGTTCAGGTTCCGGAGATGGACGTGCGGTTTCTGAACGTCGAACAGCCTGCCGCGGTGATCGTGGACGCCTTCTCGGAGCAGACATTCTCCGGGATTGTCGACTTCATCGCCTATCGGGCCGATCCCGCCACCAGAACCTTCCGGACCCAGGTGGTGGTGGAAAATCCTGACGGAACGATCCGCCCGGGGATGATCGCCCGGGTGATGTTCGTCCGCCAGGTGATTCCGGACGCCGTGACCATACCGTTGTCCGCCATGATCGACAGGGGCGGGGAACGGCTCGTCTACGTGGAGGAGGACGGCGTTGCCAGAGCCCGCAATGTCTCCATCGGCGTGATCGAACGCGACCGCATCCAGATCACCCGAGGATTGGAACCTGGCGACCGCCTGATCGTTGCCGGTCATCGCGAGGTGGAAGAAGGGACGGCGGTGGTGGTGCAATGATCGTCAACTCCTGGGCCCTGCGGCGACAAGCTACGGTCCTGACCCTGCTGGTGATCCTGGTGATCATCGGCGTGCATTCCTATCGGACCCTGCCCCGGGAAGCCTTTCCGGACATCACCATTCCCTACGTGTTTGTGACCACCACCTATGAAGGCGTGGCGCCGGAGGATATGGAGACGCTGATCACCATGCCCATCGAGCGCAAGCTCAAAGGGTTGGCCGGGGTGGAGGAAATCCGGGCCAGTTCGGCCGAGGGTCTGTCCACGGTGGCGGTGAAGTTCATCCCTTCGGTGGATATCGACGACGCCCTGCAGAAGGTCCGGGTCAAGGTGGATCAGGCCAAGGCGGATCTGCCGTCGGACCTGGAGGACGACCCGGTGGTGGAGGAGGTCAACTTCTCGGACATCCCGGTGATCCGGGTGGTGCTCTCCGGCCCCTATTCCCTGGCCCGGCTGAAGACCTGGGGCGAGGATCTCAAGGACCGAATCGAGACCATTCCCGGCGTGCTGAACGTCCTGGAAAGCGGTGGACTGGACCGGGAAATCCGGGTGGAATTCGACCTGGACCGAATCCGGGCCTACAACGTTCCTTTTTCCAGCATGATCCAGGCCGTGACCCAGAGCAACGTGAACATGCCCGGCGGAAGCATGGACATCGGCGAGACCCGCTATCTGGTCCGGGTGCCCGAGGATTTCAAGCATCCCGCGGAGATCTTCTCCATCGTGGCCTTTGTCCGGGATGGAAAGCCGGTCTACCTGCGGGACGTGGCCCGGATCGAGGACACGCACAAGGACCCCCTGACCCGCAGCCGGATCAACGGACGAGCCAGCGTGACCCTCTCCGTGCAGAAACGCAGCGGTGAGAACATCGTGCGCATCTGCGACGAAGTGCGGGCCCTGGTGGCGCAGGCCGTGCCGGATCTGCCTCCGGACCTGCAAGTGGACATCACCTCGGACATGTCCGAGGACGTCCGCGAAATCGTTGCTGACCTGGAAAACAACATCCTCACCGGCCTGATCCTGGTGCTGGCCGTCATCCTGGCCTTCATCGGCGGCAGATCGGCCATCTTCGTGGCCCTGGCCATTCCCTATTCCATGTTCATCGGCTTCGCCCTGTTGGCCGGGTTCGGAATCACCCTGAACATGGTCGTGCTCTTTTCCCTGATCCTGGCCCTGGGCATGCTCGTGGACAACGGCATCGTCATCGTGGAGAACATCTACCGGCACATGCAGGAGGGCCGTCCCCGGGAGGTCGCGGCGCGCATCGGCACGGATCAGGTGGCCTGGCCGGTGATCACGGCCACCTTGACCACGCTATCCGCGTTCATCCCGCTGCTTTTCTGGCCGGGAATCGTCGGGGAATTCATGAAGTTCCTGCCCAAGACCCTGATCATGGTTCTTTCGGCCTCGCTGTTCGTGGCCCTGGTGGTCAATCCGGTGCTTTCGGCCCGCTACCAGACCGTGCGGCGGCCTAAAATCAGCGATGTGGACGATCCTGACCAACCCGTGCGCGAAGTCTGGGTCAAGCGGGCCTATCTGAGGCTGCTGGAATGGTCGCTCGGTCATCGTTTGATCGTGCTGTCCATCGCCGTACTGCTCCTGGCTGCGTCTATGGTCGGGTTCGGGATCTGGGGCAAGGGCGTGGAGTTCTTTCCGGAAACCGATCCGAACCGGGCCTTCGTGCACATCCGGGCGCCGGAAGGCACCAGTCTGGACGCCTCGGACCGGCTGGTGGCCCAGGTGGAAGAGATCGTCATGGAATACGACGACATCAAGTTCGTGATCGCCAATATCGGCTCCGCCGGCGGCGATCCCTTCTCCGCCGGTGGGCCGGGCACTCATTTGAGTCGGGTGGCTCTGGACTTTGTGGATTTCCATGACCGTTCCCGGTCCTCGGCCAAGACCCTGGACGAGATTAGGGAGCGGGTGCTTGCGGCCATTGCCGGGGCCGAAGTCCAGGTGGAGGCCGAGGAGGGCGGACCGCCTACTGGACCCGCCGTGAACATGGAAATCAGCGGCAGGGACATTCATGTGCTGGGAGAACTGGCCGCCCAGGTGCGCAGAACCATCCGGGACGTTCCCGGACTGGTGGATCTGAAGGACAATTTCGTCCACGGCCGTCCGGAAATCCGGATCAACGTGAACAAGGAAAAAGCGGCGCTCCTCGGCCTGGACACCTACACCATCGCCTACACCGTGAAGGCCGCCGTGGGCGGCGTGCGTGTGGGCGTGCTGCGCGACGACCGGGACGAATACGACATCACGGCCCGGCTGCCGGAAGAGGCCAGGGATTCCCTGGAATCCCTGAAACGTTTGACGGTGTCCGGCCCCCTGGGCGAACCTATCCCCCTGACCAGCGTGGCGGAAGTGGAACTGGGCAGCGGCGTGGGCGACATCATGCGCCTGAACCAGCGCCGGGTGGTCACGGTTTCGGCGTCGGTCTCCGGAAGGCTGGCCAACGACGTGCTCCGGGAGATCGAACTGCGCCTGGCCGACTTCGAGTGGCCCCGGGGTTATACCTACCAGTTCACCGGAGAGCAGGAGGAGCAGGCCAAGGCTCAGGAGTTTCTGAGCAAGGCCTTCATGGCCGTGCTGTTCCTGATCTTCCTGATCCTGATCACCCAGTTCAATTCCATCATTCCGGGCCTGATCATCCTGGCATCGGTGCTCTTTTCGCTGATCGGAGTCTTTCTCGGTCTGTTGGTCACGGGCACGGCCTTCGGAATCATCATGACCGGCATCGGCGTGATCAGCCTGGCCGGCGTGGTGGTGAACAACGCCATCGTGCTCATCGACTACTACATGCAGCTCCTGGCCAGGGGCATGGAACGCAAGGACGCCCTGCTGCGCGCGGGCATGGTCCGCTTTCGGCCGGTAATGCTTACGGCCATTACCACCATCCTCGGCCTGATGCCCATGGCCACCGGCGTCAGCTTCGACTTCAGGAGCCTGTCCTGGAGCATCGGCGGGGAATCCGCCCAATGGTGGGGTCCCATGGCCGTAGCCGTGGTCTTCGGCCTGGCCGTGGCCACGCTCCTGACCCTGGTGGTCGTTCCCGTGCTCTGCTCTCTGTCCAAGGGCCTGCCGAAGGTGGCGCAGGGTCTGTACGGGGGGAGGGATCAGGATCCGGTGTAGGAGTGTATCACCTTAATCCTCTGTAGCCGGCAATTCGCTTCCAACTACTCAGCTGCGTTCCGGCTTGTCTCGATTTTTCGGCCTCGCAACTCCTTCGCCGGCTTCGTAACATCGAACCATTGCCCGAATAAACAACAATCGGCGCTTCAGACGTCCGGCAATGGTTCGATGAACGAATCCTGGCTCAGTCAGACAAGCGATGCCAAAAAATCGAGACAAGCCGGAACACGACATGTCTTGCCATGAAAATGTGCTGAGCAATTACATTCGCTTTCTCAACCCAAGGCAAACCTCCGGCTGGTCAAGGCGCCCAGGAGTTGCTGGTCGTGGCTGGCGATGATCATGGCGCAGGGGGTGGTTTGCAGTGCTTGCAGAAACAGTTCGCGTGAAATTGTATCCAGGTCGTTGGTGGGTTCGTCCAGGAGCAGGGCCTGGGGTTGCATGACCAGGACCGTGGCCAGGCAGACCAGGCGTTTCTGGCCGCCGGAGAGGGTGTGGGGCTGGCGATGGGCGAGGTGGGAGAGGTTCAACGAATCCAGCATGGCCAGGGCGGCATTCCGGGCTTCGGTTTGCGAGAGTCCCTGGTTCAGCGGGCCGAAGGCCACGTCCTCCAGGACCGTGGGCGAGAAGAGCTGGTCGTCGGGGTTCTGGAAGACAAAGCCCGCAAGTCGGCGCAGGCGGGCAAGGTCGCTGGACGTGCGCACGGGCTGACCTTGCAACAGCAGAGCGCCTTTGCGTAGCGGAACAAGGCCGACCAGGCTGAGGAGCAGGGTTGTCTTGCCGCTGCCGTTGGGCCCCATGAGACCGACGCGTTCGCCTGGCAGCAGGGCAAAGTCGATGTCTTTCAGAACGGGTTGCGATCCTTGGGGATACTGAACACTCGCGCCTTGCAAGGCCAGCAGAGGTGTAGCGCTCACCAGGGCCACCGGTCGTGCAGGCTGATGAGCAGCGGTGGAACGCACAGCCCCAGGGCCGGATAGACGTCGGCCCGGTTCCAGGGGGGAGCGAACAGAGGGCGAAAATGGCCGCTGAAACCCCGCAGGAGCATGGCTGAGTGGATGCGCTCGGCCCGGGCCAGGCTGCGAATCAGGGTCTGGCCGAAGAGTACGGCATAGGTCTGGTAGGTGTGCAGGGTGCATCGGGGATGGAAGCCTCGGGCCAGGACGGTGCGGTGCAGGCGCTGGAATTCTTCGATCACCAGAAAAATCTGCCGGAAGGTGAATGCCAGGAGCAGGGTCAGCTTGCGGGGCAAGCCCAGGCCCTGCAGGGCCTGGGCCAGGACGGGCACGCTGGAGGTGCAGGCCAGGGCCATGAAAATCAGCAGCAAGGCATTGCCCTTCAGAAAGATGCGTAGAGCCAGGGACAGGCCGTCGTGGCTGAGTCGGGAGAAGTAATCCAAGGACTCGCCGGGGTAGGTCAAACCGAGAACCAGCCCCAGGACAAGAAAAAAAATGTTGGCCGGAGCCAGGCGCAGGAGCACGGAGCTGATTTGCAGGCGTGCGATGAATACAAGTCCTGCTCCGAAAAGCAACGCGGACAAGGCTGCTGCATGGCCCTGGACGGCGGAAACAGACGTCAGGCAGAGGCCCATGCTGAGGATCTTGATCCGGGCGTCCATACGATGGAGCAGGCTTTGCCCCTGGCTGAAGGGTTCGCTGATCAAGTTGCTTGCCGCAAGTTTTTGCGCATTTTGGGGTTACGTGTTCTGGCTACGGGGGGCGAGTTCCTGCCGGGGTTTTCTTCTGAGTGCGTTACGCCGCTGCCGCACTGGGGTGCGGCGCTCCCAGGGTTTATGTCATTGCTTGCCGCAGTTTGCGCAGTTCGGAGAAGGCTATTTGCGGCGCAGGAGCCAGGCGCCCAGGCTGGCCAGGCCGATGATCCAGCCGATGCCGCCGATGATTTCCGGGATGCCCGGACCGGTCTGGCTCAAGGCTAAAATGTCACGGCGCAGAGGAGCTATTTCCTGACGTACGGCATCCTGCACGAGTCTCTGGAGCAGAGCCTCATCCAGACCGGATATTCCCGGCTGGTGCTGTTTGGCGTCCCCGGCCGGCACGGTTTTTTCCGTCAGCTCCTCGCTGATGAAAGGCCGCAAATCTTCGGCGGGGATGGTCTGTCGGGCCACATGACCGGCACCGTCGGAGGCGGTGACCAGAAGTGGCGCTCCCCGACGCAGGATCTCCTGTGGGAGAATGGTCTCAAAATAGCCCTGCTCATCCGTAGTGCCGGTGAGGAGTGTTTCCCCGCTAACCGCATCGTCGACGATGATCTGCATTTCCGCGGCGAACTGTCCCGTGCCGAAGGCGGCCTCGGCCATGAGTTGGTCGCCCTGGACCCAGGCAATGAGCAGCAGCTTGTGGCCCATTGCGGGATTTGCCGTGCCGATGAGCAGGAAAATGAGCACCAGGCACCGGCTCAGCATGGCGTGCCTCCGGTATATTGCGTTGGATGGGTCAGCAGGTCCGGACGGGTCCGGCCCAAGAGCCCCACAACGAACATGGCCATGACCCCTTCGATGATCGCCACGGGGAGGTGGGCAAGAACGACGAGCTTTGCCGCTGTCAGATAGCCCTGATCCGTCAGGGTCAGGGCCGTGCCCGCCAGAAGGGCGGTGCCGAGGACGGCGCAGGAACCGGCTGCGAATCCGGCCGTCAGGGCCGCTGTCCCACCTCGGGCAAGGAATCCTCGCAACACGACGCCGCACAGGATGGCAGGCAGGGCCACGGTGCAGGTGTTCACGCCCAGGACCAGCAGGCCGCCGAACTGGAAGAGCAGAGCCTGGAGCAGGAGCCCCGTGAAAATAACCGGAAAGGCGGCCCAGCCCAGGAGCAGCCCGGCCAGCCCGTTGAGCAGCAGATGCACGCTTCCCGGCCCCAGGGGAACATGGATCAGGGAGCCGATGAAGAAAACCGCGGCCAGGGCCGCGGCCATGATCAGGCGCTGCTCGTCCAGCCGGCGCAGACCGATCCAGAGGCCGGTGACGGTTGTCGCCGCGCCCAGAGCGAGGACCGGAGCGGAAAGTATTCCTTCAGCAATGTGCATGCTTTGTTTTGCCCTGATCGATGGGGCAGTCGGCATGATCATCGAGATCCAGATCGGACACGGCGACATCCAGATGGTCCAGCCAGATGGCCTGGAAATTCGGACACTCGATGGTTCCGGGGAGATGTTCGCGGACATCGAAGCCCGCGGCGCGGAGCTGGTTGCTCCAGGAGCCGGAATGGTCGCCGAACATGTCCTTGCGGACATGGTAGCCGGAAACGGTCATGAAGGGCAGCAGCCAGACCGTGGATACGCGAGCCTCCCGGAGCCGGGCGATGGTTGCGGCGATTCCGGGTTCCCCCATCAGCAGTCCCATGAACAACAAAGGGTGTTGCTCCTGGATTTGCGCTAAAAAGTCCAGGTAGCGCCGTTGGCCCGAGTGATAGGTGCCGTGGCCGACCAGGATCACGGCCTCATCCGGCTTGCGCTCCGCGGGAATGAACTCCGGCAGCGCGGCCGCGGCTCGGTGCAGATCTGCGTCCTCGTTGAGCATCGGAACGCCGACCCGGACTTGATGAAACCCTTTCCGGGGGTGTTCGTAAGCCTTGGCCAGATTATGGGTCCAGAAATATTCCACGCCGGGTATCGTATGTAGCGACTGCACCGCCAGATGGGTCACGCCGCTGTCGTGCAACCGGCTCAGGGCCACGGCCACGCAATCGTGGGGCAGGCCTCGGGCCGCCAGCTTTCGGCGGACCTTGTGGGCCGTGAATGCCCAGGCAACGGGAACATCCGGATAACGAGCCCGGACCCTGGCCTCGAAGCTGTCATAGGCCTTGCGCGCCGGAATGATGGTGGTGCCGAAGGTGGCCAGCAGAATGCCTGGACGCTTGGGGCCGGATGGCGCTTCGGGACCATGATGGTGGTCATGGCCGTGGCCGTCATCATGGTCATGGTGGTCGTGGTGAATATTGTGGGTATGGCCGTGGCCATGGCAGTCGTGGTTGCAGCCGTGTTCACAGCCGTGACCACCATGGGCGGGGGCTTGAGGGTCGAAATGCATTAATTCACTCCGGTGATGTAGAGTGGAAACGGGCGGAAACAAATTCTGATGAGCAGGAGTCTCGGCGCGGAACCATGGAGCAGGAGCGTGGCGGGACATCCCCTCAACGGCAAACACCCGTTGCCTCGGGGCTCATGCAGGCAGGTATTCTGGCTTTCCCAGTTGAACACGCTCCGCCTCCCATCTTGCCCGGCCTGAGCCGGAAGCAGAATGATCGGAATGATGGAACGATACGCTTCTCTATGAACTGGGATTACAGCGGCGGGTCCGCTCCGGCATCGCACCGGATTCCCTCTTCGTCTCCAACACGGAGACCAGCATGTTTTTGATAGCTTCGTATCCGCGTAATGTTTTGGAGTCAAATGCCAGGCAGTCGCAATGCCATGGGAGCTTGACCATGGGCGGAAAATAACGCTAATTTGTCGGCTTTGCCAGCAAGGATCTTCCGTGCGCCCCTGATATCCTCCCATTGCCATCTTCTGCCTTGCCGCCATCGGAGTCGTGCCGAGGGACGGCGAGGTTTTCTTTTTTTTACAGATCAAGAATCATTCAACATCCCTCAATGCCATGAACAAATTGCAAAAAGAAGTCGAACGTCGGCGAACGTTCGCGATCATCAGCCACCCGGATGCCGGAAAAACCACGCTTACGGAAAAGCTGCTCCTGTTCGGAGGAGCCATTCATCTTGCCGGGGCGGTCAAGGCCAAGAAATCCACCCGCGGCGCCACGTCGGACTGGATGGCCGTGGAGCGGGAGCGGGGCATTTCCGTGACCTCCTCGGTGATGAAGTTCGACTACAACGGCCATGAGATCAATCTCCTGGATACCCCCGGTCACCAGGATTTCTCCGAGGACACCTACCGCGTGCTGACAGCCGTGGATTCCGTGCTCATGGTCATCGACAGCGCCAAAGGCGTCGAGATGCAGACCCGGAAGTTGATGGAGGTCTGCCGGATGCGCAACACGCCGATCATGACCTTCATCAACAAGCTGGACCGGGACGGGCAGGAACCCATTGAACTGCTGGACGACATCGAGACCAATCTGGGAATCGAATGCGCGCCCCTGACCTGGCCCGTGGGCATGGGCAAGGGGTTCAAGGGCGTCTATGACCTGCGCGGGGATGAACTGCGGTTCTTCGTGCCCGACGGCCAGAAATCCACCCGGCCCACGGACGTGGTGCATGTCAAGGGGTTGGACGATCCGCAACTGGACGAACTGCTGGGCCGCGATGCTGCCGACCTGCGCCAGGACGCTGAACTGCTGGCCGGAGCCGGTCATCCCTTTGACCTGGAACGCTATTTGGCGGCGAAACAGACTCCGGTGTTTTTCGGCAGCGCCATCAACAATTTCGGGGTCCAGGAGCTGTTGGACACCTTTGTGGAACTGGCCCCGCCGCCCCAGCCCCGGGAGGCCGAAACCGCAAAGGGAACCCGGCTGGTTTCGCCGCTGGAGCCGGATTTTTCCGGAGTGGTCTTCAAGATTCAGGCGAACATGGACCCGGCGCACCGGGACAGGATCGCCTTTCTGCGGATCGTTTCCGGACAGTTCCAGAAGGGCATGCGGGTACGGCATCACCGTATCGGCAAGGACATGCAGATCGCCAACGCCACCATTTTCATGGCCCATGACCGCAGCGGCGTGGAGGAGGCCTGGCCCGGCGACATCATCGGCGTCCACAACCATGGAACCATCAAGATCGGCGACACCTTCTCCATCAAGGAACCGCTGAAGTTCACCGGCATCCCGAGCTTCGCGCCGGAGCATTTCCGCCGGGTCCGCCTGCGGGATCCCATGCGGGCCAAGCAGCTGGAAAAGGGACTCTTGCAGTTGTGCGAAGAGGGGGCGGTTCAGGTGTTCCGACCGCTGCGCACCAACGACTACCTCCTGGGCGCGGTGGGGCCGCTGCAGTTCGAGATCACCATGGCCCGGCTCAAGGACGAATACAACGTGGAGGCCGGGTACGAACCCGTGGACATCTCCGGCACCCGCTGGATCGTGGGCGGTCGGGACGCCAAAAAGTTCATCGCCGAGAACGGCCGGGACATTGCCACGGACATTGACGGCGACATGGTCTACCTGGTTTCCAACCCCTGGCGGCTGGAACGGTTGCTGGAGACGTACGACGATATCGTTCTGCAGACGATCAAGGAACACAAGTAGACCGAATGGGTCCAGTCAAACGGACGGATCACCAAGCCCTTAATGTCGGCATTCCCTTTCCACGTCCCGTGACGTGGTTATAATTGGTGGACGGCCGGGAACACATCCCGGCCGCGACCATTTTCAACCTAAAAACTCGTGGAGGACTTATGACACAGGCACAAACCGGAAATAACGTCAAGGTGCACTATACAGGGCGGCTGGACAACGGACAGGTTTTCGACAGTTCCGCGGAACGTGATCCGCTGGAGTTCACCCTTGGTCAGGGACAGTTGATTCCCGGTTTCGAGAAAGCCGTGTCCGGAATGCAGGTCGGCGACAAGAAGACTGTGACCATTCCCGCGGAAGACGCCTACGGAACCCGCCAGGAGGAGTTGCTGTTCTCCGTGGAACGGACTCAGCTGCCGGATCACATTCAGCCCGAAGTCGGGCAGCAGTTGCAGGTCAGCCAGGACGGACAGGCCACGGTGGTCACGGTGGCCGATCTTACGGATACGACCATCGTTCTGGACGCCAACCATCCATTGGCCGGTGAAAATCTCACGTTTGACTTGGAAGTGGTCGAAGTGGCCTAACTTGCACCATCCAAAGTTTACACCACCATGCTTGCTTTGGCATGGCATGATCGCCGCGTCGTTGACATTCGATGCGGCGTTTTTTGTGACCAAGCCTTGGTCGACACATCATCACAGCTGCAAGGAGAATCATGATACTTCCGAGATTGACCCCAAAGGAATCCTGGATGGAGTTCATTGCCGAAGGCCGCCAGTTTCATAAAACCGCCTTGGGTGGAATCAATCGGCCCGAGGTCTTTACTCCGGAGATCTTGTACAATCTTTTTGCCATGGCCATGGAAAAATACATCATGGGGCTGCTGATGTTTCGCAAGAACCTTCCGGACAACCATACGTTTCAGGACCTTGTGGACGGCTTGCGGCGGATGGAGGCCCAGGCTGGGGAGGCATTGGTTGCAAGCCTGGATGAGGAACTGGCCGGAGAACTCCAGGCCCTGGACGCGTTCCAGGAAATCTGCTCGGTGGAAGGCTATGCGCGGCGGGCGCCGAATGAGGAGGAAATCCTCAAGATGAGCCGGACGTGCACCAAGCTCAGGGAGTATGTGGAGGCGGGGTTGCCGCGAGAGTCGGCGACATGCGCAACCTGAACATGAAACACCAGTACGGGCAGGCATGAACCAATTGCAACGCCCCACCGACCGTTAATGGTCGGTGGGGCGTTTTGTTTTGCGTGCTGAGCGGCTTGCGCCGGTGCGCCCTGCGCATGACGAATTTCGATAAACGCAGGGCGCGATGGTAATCGGTACCGCTTATTTCTCGGGCATGGCCGAGGAATGGTGCTCCACGATCAGCCATTTGTCGCCGAAGCGCTGGTAGACGAAGGTGTAGCGGGCAGCGACGGCGCGGGAGCACTCGCCTTCGGGGCAAAGGCTGAAGGTGTACACGCCAGAGTTGACCGCCAAATCCCCGCAGGAGCGGGTGTTGCATTCGGTGATCACGCCTTGGGGTTTCATGGCCAGAAAGTGGACGAAGTAGTCACGGATTTCGGCATGGTTGTGGCGGACCTTGTTGGACACAGTGGGTAACAAGATGGCGTCCTCGGCGTAGAGGGCGACGACCTTGTCGGGGTCTCCGGTCTGAAGAGCCTGGTTCCAGGCCTCGAAGAGGGTGCAGATCTCTTCCTGGTTCTGCATTTCTAGGCAATTCATGGTTGTCTCTCCTTGTGTATGTGAAAATCTCCCGGCCCGATGTGGGCCGGGAGGCTAAGGGTGGAAGGCTAGTTCGTAAGGATCGGCATGCCAAGCAGCGGCCAGATCAGGAGCACGGCCAGGGCCACCAGGGCCATGAGCAGGATGGAGGCCGGGATGCCGTAGGCGAAGAATTCGCCGCTGGTGAACTGCTTGGAGTTGTAGGCGATGGCGTTGGGCGCCGCGCCCACCAGGAGCAGGAAGGGCATGCCCGCTGTGACCAGGGCGGCGAAGACAATGACCTCAGGCGCCACGCCCAGGTAGGGAGCGACGACCAGAGCCACCGGGACGGAGATGGCGATGGCGGCCACGTTCATGATGAAGTTGGTCATGATCATGACGAAGAAGGCGATGGCGATGACGAAGACGAACCAGTGCGCCTCAGAGAAGAAGCCCAGCCAGTTGATGGCCAGCCATTCCGCGGCCCCGGTCTGCCAGAGGCAGAAGCCCATGCTCATGGCGCCGGCGAAGAGCAGGATGATATTCCATGGGATGTCTTCCAGGTCTTTGATGTCCAGAATTCGCAGGATAAAGAAGAGGATCGTGGAGACCAGAAGCACCGCGGCCTTGTTGAAGTCGGCCAGGGCTGGGATGAAGGACTGCAGGGAGAGGAACAAAATGACGCCGAAGATGATGCTTGCGGAGATGATCTCGTTGCGGCTGATCGGTCCCATTTCCGCGCTGAGCTGGCGGGCCTTGTCCCGCAGACCTGGAATGACGGCTTTTTCCGGCTTGAGGAAGACCATGAAGAAGCCCCAGAGCACGAAGACCATCAGCCAACCGATGGGGAACATGTAGTAGGTCAATTCGAAAAAGGAGATTTCCTGCCCGGTGATCTCCTGATAGAAGCCCAGGGCCACGATTCCGCGGGCCGCGCCGAGCAGGGTGATGATGCTTCCCGCACCGGCTACGAAGGCCATGCCGATGAACAGGCCCTTGCCGAACTTGGTGGGCTTGTCGCCTTCGCCGTACAGGGCGTAGATGGACAGCAACAGGGGATACATTGTGGCGGCCACCGCGGTGTGGGCCATGAGGTGGGTGAGCAGGGCCGTGACCACGAAGCAACCCAGATAGATCATGGAGGTCCGTTCGCCCACGATGATCAGCATCTTGTAGGCCAGACGCTTGGTGATGCCCACCTTGGTGAAGACCATGCCGATGACCAGGGAGCCGAAGATGAAGAGCACCGACGGATCCATGAAGTCCTTGAAGGCGGCGCTGGCCGGACGAATGAAGAACAGGGCCTGAACCACGCCGATGGTCAAACCGGTAATGCCGATGGGCACCACCTCGAAGACCCACCATGTTCCCGCAAGCAGGAACAGGGCGAGAGCTGCCTTGCCCTCAGGGGACAACATGAATTCCTTGCCCATGGGGTCGATGGCATTGGGCCAGGGCGGCGACGCATAGACGATGGTAAACAAAAACAGACCGAGAAAGAGAAAAAACAATCGTCTGAAATCAATTTTGGATGGGGTTGCTTGAGCAGCGGTCACGCCTCGTCCTCCTTAAATTGTTTGGGTCGGTATTTTGATGTAGTGCTGGGATATGCGAAGCCGACTCTTCCGGATACTTCGCTACGTGATCTTACATTCACTGACGATCTTGCAGATGGCCGCATAGACGTCCGAGAAACGCAACAGGCCGACGATGGCGTCCCCATCCATGACGTAGAGGGTGTCGTGCCCCGAGGTCACGAAAAGGTGAAAGGCGTTGTCCATGTTGTCGGTTATCTTCACTGCCTGGAGTTCGCCCGGCTTGCTGTAGAGCTTGGCAGCCTTGATCTCCCCGGCCTTGCGGCACAAGTCGCCTAGAGGTTCATGCCAGAGCATGTAGTCTTTCTTCATCGACTTCACGATGTGCGGCACACCGTAGCGAATGGCGTCACTGAAACTGTCGATCTTGTCGTATTGCGGCTCCAGTCCTCGAACCACGTCCTTGGGGGATATCTTGCCCACGATAACGCCATTGTCCTCTACGAGAAGGGTGCGTTGCGGCGACTTGCCTGAAAGGTAGGCCTCGTTGGCTTCACCCAAAGTCTGCATGACCTCGTAGAAATAAGCCTGGGCAGAGATCCGAGGAAATTCACCTACCGGACGCATCAAATCTTTAATCGTCAAGATTGTATCCACAGAGGTCCTCCTGTTGTTATCCCCTCGCTGGATTGTGGGTTTGGAGGGGGAAGTTGCGTGTTAAAAGCACTATTTTGATCGTCGTTGGTCCAATATCACAAAAAAATCAGAATTCGTAAATATTCCTGCCGTCACTGGGACACAGTAAACTGTCGGGAGGGTTTCCCCGTCAAGTACGACAACCTTATCCATGTCGGTCGCTTGGCGTTCGGGTGTCGAGAAAATGGAACATCGGCAAACAAAATCAAACACGCCTTGGTTGTCCGAATTGTCTGACCCGGCAGAAGTGATTCACTTTGTCTGGATATGATTCATTTGATGTGGGATTCGATAGTGCTTTTTTTCACGTAATGCAAGATTTTTCTCTGCGTGATCATTCGGATCAGGCCTTCTGATCATTCCTGATCAAAAAATTGATCCTTTAGGGATGCGAATGCCCGATCCGCCAGTATGGCGAATCGGGCATCGTTCGGGAGGAAGCCTCGACGGCTTGATTGGAATGTCGTTTCGTTCTGCCTAACTAAGTATTACGCGAGGCGAACGAGTCTCAGGCAGTATTCGTAAATCAATTTATGGCAGCAAGACCGGCATCCCCAACAAAGGCCAGATCAGGAGGACGGCCAGGCCCACGACGGCCATGAGCAGGATGCTGGCCGGAATGCCGGCGGCGAAGAACTCGCCGCTGGTGAACTGCTTGGAGTTGTAGGCTATGGCGTTGGGCGCCGCGCCCACCAGAAGCAGGAATGGCATGCCAGCGGTAACTAGGCATGCGAATACTACGACTTCCGGGGCCATGCCCAGATAGGGCGCAACCACCAGGGCCACGGGCAAAGAAATGGCGATGGCGGCCACGTTCATGATGAAGTTGGTCATGACCATCACGAAGAAGGCCATGGCCAGGATAAAGACGAACCAGTGCGCGTTCTGGAAAAAGCTCAGCCAGTTGATGGCCAGCCATTCCGCGGCTCCGGTCTGCCAGAGGCAGAAGCCCATGCTCATGGCGCCGGAGAAGAGCAGGACGATGTTCCAGGGGATGTCCTCCAGGTCCTTGATGTCCAGGATCTTCAGGATAAAGAAGATGATTGTGGAAACCAGCAGCACAGCGGCCTTGTTGAACTGAGCCAGGGCCGGGATAAAGGACTGCAGGGAAAGGAAGACGATGACCGAGAGGATGATTCCGCCGGCAATGTATTCATTTCGCGAGATGGGGCCCATGTCCAGACTGAGTTGTCTGGCCTTCTCCCGCAGGCCGTCAATGTTCGCCTTTTCCGGCCTGAATAGGATCATCATCAAACCCCACAGTAGGAAGACCATCAACCAGCCCACGGGGGCCATGTAGTAGCTGAGTTCCAGGAAGGTGATTTCGTTGCCGGTGATCTCGTTGTAGAAACCAAGGGCCACGATGCCCCGGGCCGCGCCGAGCAAGGAGATGATACTGCCCGCGCCGGCGATGAAGGCCATGCCGATGAACAATCCCTTGCCGAACTTGGTTGGCTTGTCGCCTTCACCATACAGAGCATAAATGGACAACAGCAGGGGATACATTGTGGCGGCCACCGCGGTGTGCGCCATGACGTGGGTGAGCAGCGCCGTGACCACGAAACAACCCAGGTAGATCATGGAGGTGCGCTCACCGACAATGGAGAGCATCTTGTAGGCCATGCGCTTGGTGATGCCCACCTTGGTGAAGACCATGCCGATGACCAGGGAGCCGAAGATGAAGAGCACCGACGGGTCCATGAAATCCTTGAACGCGGCGCTGGCCGGACGGATGAAGAAGAGAGCCTGGACTACGCCGATGGTCAATCCCGTGATGCCGATGGGCAAGACCTCGAAGACCCACCAGGTGCCGGCCAGCAGGAACAGGGCTATTGCCGCCTTGCCTTCTCTGGACAGGACGAAGGCCTTTCCCATGGGGTCCAAGGCGTCTGGCCAGGGCGGGGCGTAGTAGACGATGGTGAACAAAAACAGGCCGAGGAAAAGAAAAAACAGCCTCTTGAAGTCTATTCTGGATGGGGTTGCTTGAATTGCGCTCACGCCATTTCTCCTTCAGTAGTGGTTGAGGTAGGTTTTTTGTTCATTTGGATCAAGTTTGGTCCAAGTCGCCATCATATCTAGCGTGACTTAAGATCACATGCCTGGACGACTTCAGTGAGGGCCGAATAGACATCGGAAAAACGCAGCAAGCCGACGATGGCCTCGCCGTCCATCACAAACAAGGAGTTGTGACAGGTAGCGACAAAAAGATGGAGCGCGTTATCCATGCGTTCATCTATGCCCACCGCCTGATTTGGTTCCGGAGTATTCATGAAGCTTTCCACCTTGACTTCAGCGGCCTTGCGGCACAAATCGTCCAGGGGCTCCTGCCAAAGCCGCAGATCTTCCTTCATGGACCGCACGACCTGTGGTACGCCGTAACGGAGATCGTCGGCTAAGCTGTCAATTTTGTCGTACTTGGGCTCCAACCCTCGCATCACGTCCATGGGCGTCACCTTGCCCAGAATGTTACTGGTCCTGTCCTCCACCAGAAGAATTCTTTGCCTGATCCGGCCGGCGGTAAATTCCTCGTTGGCTTTTTGCAGGGCAATCATGGCCTCATGAAAAAAAGCTTGTGAAGATATCCGTGGAAAATCAGCCACGGGTCGCATCAGTTTCCGAACAGTCAAATATGAATCCACAGATGCCTCCTGTTGCATTCCGGTTTTTGCATTCCGAAATGGTTAGATTGTTGTCACTTATGAGCTATTGCCTGTCTGATTTTCGAACAGAGCAGGTCAACGTCACAGGGGACGAGAACATCATCAAATGAGCCAATCTTCATCCCGTCGATGGAATATTGCAGGCAATCCGGGTTGGTCATCAGGATGACCTTGGTCTTCGGGCTGACATCGAGAATCAGTCGCAGCATCTCGAGGCCTTCCCTCCGCAACCCGTCCAGGCCCAGAAGAGCAACGTCGATTTGCTCCTCGTTAAGCAACTGAATCAGTTCCTGCCGATCTTCAGCAATACAGACATTGAAGCAGCGTTGCCGCAGGTGGTGGACCAGGTTGTCGCGAAAGAGATGATCAGGCTCAACGACCAATAGGCGCATGGATGCTCCACTCCAGGGACAAGAAGTTGCGCAAAAGTGCACTTGCCCGGATATATGAGCCATAGGCAATTCATGTGCCAAATGTAACGATTAATTAAAACAGATAGTTGTGGATTGTGGTAGGCGTGAAGAATTCATTTTGAAACAAAATGAATCAAATTTTGCGTTTCAATTTGAAACACAATGAGGCGGGTAGTTCACAGGTGAAGGGGATGCTAAACGGGGCGCTGGATGTCCCCGGAGGAGAGGCGCGAATCGGCGAAGCGCCGCAGCGCCCAATGATAATCGCCGATGACCGAATCGATGATTTTAATATGCTTCCAGGTCAGATAGTCGTAGTATTCTTGTTCTATGCCGCCGCAGATCATGACGGTGATTTTCTCCGTTAGAAGCAATCGGCATAGATTTTCAGCGGATGACTGCGGCAAAACGAGTGTTCTTTCATTGGAGATTGCGCCATCAGCGGATACCTCGGCGAGAAAAAGGCCTAATGCGAGGTCGAATCGGGGAGCGACGTCATCCTCGTGCAGGACGATCAGTATCTTTCCGCTGGAAGAAGGCGTTATTTGATGATCTGTTTTTTTCATTTACTGCCTGAGAAGCAACCTTAGTTGCTTTCTGGGGATTGGATTATCCGTGAGTAGCATGAAACAGAGATAATCCGTCTTATCGAGCAGAGCTTGGTCAGGTACGCCAACCTCGCTCTGCCCGTTGTCCCTAGAATGCTCTACACCGATAATGTCGGCGTACGTCAATCAACCTCGACGCGATGTGATTTCCCTGGCTTCGGCCTCGCGAATTTTTTCTTCACGGTCGCGTTTTATTTTTTCCGCTTGTTTGACTTTCTCCACCAGATCTTCGATTTCCGCGGGCTTCATCAGATAATCGAAGGCCCCAAGCTTCATGCCGTCGATGGCTGATTCGACGGTGGCATGGGCCGTGAGCATGATGACCTCGATCAGGGGGAAACGGTTCTTGATTTCCTTCAGTGTCGCGATTCCGTCCATGCCTGGCATTTTCACGTCCAGAACGACAATGTCAATGTCGTGATGCTGGTCAAGTTGGTCCAGAGCCTCTTGACCGCTGTTGGCCGTAAAAATTTCAAAATCGCGTTTGGAGAGACGTTTGACCATTGTCTCGATGAATGGGACTTCGTCGTCGACAAGAAGAACTTTTGCCAGTGACATATCAGCCTCCGGGTTGATGTTTGATATCATAAGATATTTGCATAGGGCCATAGTCAATTACCCCCTAAAGGGGTAAATAAATGGGTGAACCTGCATGTTCTTCGGGCAACGTCCTTTGCATGCGTCACCTGCTCAAGACAAATTCTGCTTTTGTTCGACATTGGTCAAGGGCAGGCGGACGACGAAGAGGGAGCCGGCGTCGACTTGGCTTATTACCTTAATTTCGCCGCCCATGTTGTTGATGATGGTGTAGCAGATGGACAATCCGAGGCCTGTTCCCTTGCCGACGGCCTTCGTCGTAAAAAAAGGGTCGAAAATGCGGGAGAGGTTGGCCTTGGGGATGCCCACGCCGGTATCCGCGAAATGTACCTCGGCGATGTTGTTAATCTGGCTGGAGGTTGAGGTTATGGTAAGGATTCCGCCTTTCTCCTCCATGGCGTCAAGAGCGTTGTTGATCAGGTTGAGGCAAACTTGTTGCATTTCCGAGGTTGAGGCGGGTATGGCCGGGAGGTTCTGGTCAAGGTTCAGTTCAATCCGGCAATTGGCGTAGAGAGCTCTTTTTTCGGACAACGCAGACACTTCTTCAATCAAGGAATTCAAATGAACGTCTTCCACCCGCAAATTCGATTTACGGGCAAAGCTGAGCATCTTGTGGGTAATGTCCCGGCAGCGGGAGCCCTGGTTGCGGATCTGGGCCAAGGCACGGAGCAATTCCTCGAAATTTGAGGATTTCGCCAGTTCTTTGTCTTCCTGGAGCAGATCCTCCATCCAGCCGGCTTCCTCGACCATGATGGCAACGGGGTTGTTGATCTCATGAGCGATGCCCGCGGCCATCTCGCCAATGGAAGCCATTTTTCCCGTCTCGATGACTTGCTCGTTGATGTTCTGCATGGCCAGGAGGTCGCGCAGGTGCTCCCCGGCCAGTGCTCTGTGCAGCAAGAATGCCGCTGTTCCAATTCCCGCGAACCCCAGAGTGACCAGTCCGGCCATGAGGATGTGCGGCGAGATTCCGCCATACGTCGTCACGGATTCACTGGAGCCCAGGGATAGCCAGAAAAGCGCCATGGCACCTAAGTAGGACAACAATACAAGACCTAGGGAGACGAACAAGGTTGTGTTGCTGTGCCGTGACGGTTGGGCGGACATGAATATTTCCTGGTAATATTTTTCTTGCAGGCAAGGTATCATTGCTTTTATCCTTGAGTGGTTGTTTATTCAAGTGTCTACATGCTGAACTTATAATGGAGTGCTGTCTTGTCGGAAGTTCATGGACTGTTTTCAAGTGCTGTTTCGTTTCAGAAAATTTTGGATGAAATTCCCATGGGCGCCATGCTGCTGGACTCGGACCGGAGGATTGTCGCCGTGAACCGGGCCCTGGAAGCCATGACCGGATTTGTCCGCGGGGATGCGTGCGGGATTCGTTGCGCGAACATTTTACGCAATGCCGTCTGTATCGAAAATTGTCCGGTGGAGAAGGGTCATTTCGACCTGGAATCGGAACCATGCTGCCTGGACGGCAACATCATCAACAGGGATCGACAGAAGGTGCCGGTGCGGATCACCGTGGCGCCGGTGACGGATGTGCAGGGAGCTTGTTGCGGCTATTTGGAAACAGTGGAAAATCTGCAGCAGGTCGAAGGGTGGGCCTGGAAAGCCGAGAATGCTTACCGTTTTGGACATCTCATTGGCAACAGCCCGCAAATGTCCAAAATATTTCAGGCCATGCCCATGATCGGGCTGACCGATTCGACTGTCTTGATTACCGGCGAAACGGGAACCGGGAAGGATATTATCGCCGAGGCGATCCATTTGGCCTCGGATCGTTCCAAAGGGCCGTTCATCAAGGTCAATTGTGGAGCATTGCCGGAAACGCTTTTGGAATCCGAACTGTTCGGCCACCAGAAAGGCGCTTTTACTGGAGCTGGAGAAAACAAGCCCGGTCGGTTCAAGCTGGCGCACAACGGCACCTTGTTCCTTACGGAAATCGGCGATCTGCCCCTGGGGCTGCAAACCAAGCTGCTGATGTTTCTGGACGACAAGACCGTCTTCCCCCTGGGCAGCACTCAGGGGATCAAGGTCAACGTGCGGGTCATTGCCGCCACCTTGCGCGATCTGGAAACCATGGTTCAGGTTGGACAGTTTCGCAGCGATCTGCTTTTCCGGCTGAACGTGATCCGCATCCACCTCCCGCCATTGCGGGACAGGACAGGAGACGTCCTTCTTCTGCTGGATCAACTGCTGCGCACACTCTCGGAGCATGCCCACAAGAAAATCACAGGCTATTCCCCTGAAGCCCTGGAGCTTCTGCTGGAATACAGCTATCCCGGCAACGTTCGGGAACTGAAGAATATTGTTGAATATGCCGTAACATTTTGCGGAGCCGGAAAGGTGCAGCTTGCGCACCTGCCGGACTATCTGCGCCTGGAGCATGCTCGCGGTATAGGTAACACATCATCGCCTCTTCAGGAGTTTACGCCCGCTAAACAGGCTGAAAATCCGGAACGAGTCCTCCCGCATATTGTCTCAGAGGTCCCCTTGTCTTCCGGGACGACCTGGAAGGACATGGAGAAGCAGATGATTTTGGACGCCTTGAAGCAGGCCAAGGGCAAGCGCAGTCAGGCCGCGGACGCCTTGGGCTGGGGAAGAAGCACGTTGTGGCGCAAGATGAAGGCCCTTGGGTTGGACACATAAGTCTATGTTCGGGACTCGTATATGCAGGCTTTAAGATTGCATTTAAAGGGGGCGAAGTGGCGGAGAAGATGAGGATTCTGTTTGTCGATGATGAAGTCGCGTATTTGTCGACCATCATCAAGCGCCTGAAGAGCAGGGGATACCAGGTTCATGGGGCCGCAAGCGGTGCCGAGGCTTTGGAATATTTGCATCTGCATGACGTGGACGTGGTTGTCATGGATGTGAAAATGCCCGGCATGGACGGATTGAGCGTACTGCGGGAGATGAAACGGAGTTGGCCTCTGATGGAGGTCATCATGCTCACGGGACATGCCTCGGTCGAATCAGGCATTCAGGGCATGGAAATGGGCGCCTTCGACTACGTGATGAAGCCAGCCCGCTTGGAAGAACTGCTGCAGAAGCTGCAACAGGCGTACGAACGCCGCTCCTTGGCAATCGCACAATCCGTGGCATTGTGAACGTTTCGCCAATCCGGCTCGCGTTCTCATGAACTTGTGGTTCTCTTTATGAAAAGAACAAAGCCGGCCTCGCCATTTAGTAGAGGCCGGCTTTTGCGTTGAGCGGCTCAGGCATTCAAATTCCAATTGAGCCTTTGGTTCCCGGAGGAATCAACGGTTATTGCATTGAGATAAGCCGATAGAATTCGTGATTGCGGTCGTCCGCCTCGGAGACGACATTTTCAGGCTTTGGAAGGCCGGCGGCTTTCCATGCCAACAACGGATCCAGAAATTCCTCTCGAACGCATTCCTTGGGCTGGTTCAATTTCTTGCAGACAGCATGAAGAATCGGGAAGGAATTGAATTTCTTGTAATGCTCACGCATGAACTGGAGTATGGACAGGGTCTGCTCGTTGAGCTCCGGCCCGTTGTGATGCTTGAGAATCGCCCGAGCGACATCCTCGTTCCAGCACTCCGGGTCCAGCAAAAAACCATCCTGATCCACTTCACAACTTTTTCCACCAAAATCAAGCTGGGTCATACGCGTCTCCTTGTCGTCTTCATGTTGGTTGGCTTTCTTCCTATACTTAATAGAAGATTAAAACCAGGTGAAAAGGCGTCAAGCGGGTAACTGCTCAGTAAATTGCGGCAAGCATTCCTGGATGCCCGCCTCCGCGAGCATGACGTGCCTGGTAAAGCGTTCTCGTTGAAGTCATTCCCGCGAAGGCGGGAATCCAGTTGCAAGTTAAGTCGCTGGTTATGCCTGAGCTTTTGAGCAATTATTTAAGCGGGATTATGTTTTGATTGGCATGCGCGTCAAACATCTCCGGTTGACGAATCTCCCTGATCATCTTTTTTCGGTTTGCGGCGGCGGCGTTTTTTCTTTGGTTGTGATTCCGTTGTCGAAGTCTCGGCGGACATTGCCGTTGCTTTTGGGGCCGGTTTTTCCTCCGGCTTGGGCGGGGGGACATTCATGGTCTGCTGGTAGAGTTCGTCAAGGAGGATGGCCAGCAGGGCGGAGGTGTCCTCGTTATGTGCAAACCTGGGAATGGTCGGAACAAACCGCGCGGTACGCTCCTTCTGCGCCAGGGTCATGGTGCGGCGCTTGTTTTCCAGCATCACGGTGATGCGGTCCTCGAGAACCGCGGTGACGTCTTCCTCTTCCGGCGTCTTGCGCTCCAGCATGTTGATGTTGAACCGGGCGGCGATGCGACCCAGCTCGATTTTTTCCATGATGTCCACCAGGGTGATGACCCGGCCCGTGGCTCCGGCCCGGCCGGTGCGCCCGGCGCGATGGATATAGGATTCCGGGTCCTCCGGCGCCTCGTACAGGAAGACATGGGACAGGCCCGGGATGTCAATGCCCCGTCCGGCCACGTCCGTGGCCACCAGGAAACGCAGCTTTCCGCCGCGGATGCGGGCCAGCACACGTTCACGTTGAACCTGGGAAAGATTGGAGGAGATGTCCTCGGCGTCGAAACCGTATTGCTTCAGGATTGCCGCAACGTATTCCACATTGTTCTTGGTATTGCAAAAAATGATGGCGGAACTCGGGTTTTCCATCTCCAAAAGGCGGATCAGGACCCGGTCGCGGCTCATGCGGGGAACGACGCAGTAAACATGCTCGATTTCCGCGATATGGACCTGGTCCCCGGAGAGGCCAAGAAAAATCGGTTTGTTCAGGAACTCCTCGCCCAGGCGAATCACGCTCTCCGGATACGTGGCAGAGAACATGAAGGCGGCGTAGCCGCCACGCGGCAGGTAGCGCTGCAGTTCGCGCATGTCCGGGTAGAAGCCCACGGAAAGCATCCGGTCGGCCTCATCGAAGATGAGCACCCGGATATGGTCAAGGTTCAGGTTGCGACTGAGGAGATGGTCCAGGATTCGGCCCGGCGTGCCGACCACAAGGTGCGCGCCCTGGCGAAAAGCGTCGATCTGGGATTGGTAGCCGGTGCCGCCATAAACCGGAACCACGTTCAATCCCGTATCTCCCGCCAAGACACTGGCTTCCTCGCTGACCTGGCGGGCCAGTTCACGGGTTGGAACCAGAACCAGAGCCTGGCATTCGGCCTTCTTTGGATCAATTCGTTCCAGCAGGGGCAGGATGAAAGCTCCGGTCTTGCCGCTTCCGGTGCGGGCCTGGGCCATGATGTCCCGGCCGGCAAGCACATGGGGAATGGCTTTTTTCTGGACCGGGGTCAGCTCGGACCAGCCGGCCCGGGCGCAGGCCTGCCGCAGGACTTCAGGCAGCTCGCCCAGAGTTGTTTCAGGGTGCAAGTCATCATCCGGGACAGGGGCCTCTGGTTGTTCCTGGAGCGGATGGTCAATATTTTCGTCAGTCAATTGGTACTCCTTGCGTCTTTGGGTCAGCAACTTCTTTTGTCAGAATGGAACCGGATCGGCTTGCGTGATGTTATGCGAATACGCAAAAGCAAGGCAAGCGAACCGCTTGAAGATTTCTTGTAGTCATGTCCGCATATTGGCATGCCCGGTTCTACCAGTTCATGGTGGCCTTCCAGGCCGCGGTCAGTTCTTCGACGGCAGCGGCGATGATTGTGGATGGGCCGTGGTTGACGCGCAGGAAGGGCTCCGGGATGACCCGGCCGATGCGGCCCAGGATTTGGCCCCTGAAATGTTCTTCGAATGCCTGGGTCTGTTCCGGCGCGACGCAGACCAGAAGTCGTCCGGCGGATTCGCTGTAGAGCAGGATTTCCGAAGCGAGTTCGCCGGGACAGGCCGGAACGAGGGCCAGGTCGATCTCTGCTCCGAGACGTCCGGCAATGGCCATTTCCGCCACGGCGACACCCAGTCCGCCGTCGGAGAGGTCATGGGCCGCTCGAACAAGTCCGGCTCGAATGGTTGCATGCAGGGTCTGGTAACGGCGGCGGTTGGCCAGAGCGTCCACCTGGGGGACATGGCCGGAGGCAAGCCCGAGTTCAGAGGCAAATTCGCTGCCGCCCAGCTCGTTGCGCGTCGTGCCGAGCAGATAGATCGCGTCGCCGGGCTGTTTGAAGTCCGACGTGACGCAGGTCCGGACATCTTCCACCATGCCGACCAGGCTGAAGAGCACCGTGGGCGGCACGGATATTTTCACCCCGCCCACGGAGTAGTCGTTCTTCATGGAATCCTTGCCGGAAACGCAGGGCACGCCGTAGGCGAGGCAATAATGGGCCAGGGCCTGGTTGGCCCGGACCAGCTGCGCCAGCTTGTAGCGTCCATCCGGCGTCTTTTCGGACTGGACGGGATCGCACCAGCAAAAATTGTCCACCCCGGCCATGCGCGACGGATCCGCGCCCACGGCAACGGCGTTGCGCACGGCTTCGTCCACGGCGTTGGCGGTCATCCAGTAGGTGTCCAGGTCGCTGAACTTGGGGCAGATGCCATGGGACACCACCAGTCCGGTGTCGGAATCCAGCAGCGGTCTGAGCACCGCGGCGTCCGTGGGACCGTCGTTTTGGGGGCCCATCAGCGGCTTGATCACGCTGCCGCCCTGGACCTCGTGGTCGTACTGGCGGATCACGTACTCCTTGCTGCATACGTTGAGCCGGCCGAGAATGCGCTTGAGCAGGTCGCCGTGGTCCCTGGTCGGGGAGATCTCCACGTCGGCTTGCGTCGGCGGGATCCACTCGGCCTCGAGCTGCATCTGGGGCGTGCCCTCGTGCAGAAAGGCCATTTCCAGGCAGCCCACGGTTTTCTGGCCAAAGCGGATATGAAAGAGCCCGCTGTCCGTGAAATGGCCAAGGGCAGTCGCTTCCACGTCCATCTGTTCGGCCAGCGCCAGAAAAGCTTCCAGATCCTGGGGGGCCACGGCCGCGGTCATCCGTTCCTGGGCCTCGGACAACAGGATTTCCCAGGGCATCAGCCCGTCGTACTTCAGGGGAGCCAGATGCAGATCCAGGTCGCAGCCGCCGCTGTCCTGGGCCATTTCACCCACCGAGGAACTTAAGCCGCCGGCTCCGTTGTCCGTGATGGCCTGATAGAGGCCGCGGTCCCGGGCCACCATCAGGAAGTCGTACATCTTGCGCTGGGTGATGGGATCGCCGATCTGCACCGCCGTGGCCGGGGAGTCCTCGTGCAACTCCTCCGACGAGAAGGTGGCCCCATGGATGCCGTCCTTGCCGATCCGCCCGCCGACCATCACGATGACGTCGCCGGGGCGGGCTTTCTTGATGTGGCTGGGACGGTCCCCGATCATGGCCGGCATGATGCCGATGGTGCCGCAGAAGATCAGCGGCTTTCCCAGGAAGCGCTCATGAAAGACCAGCGAGCCGTTGACCGTGGGAATGCCGGACTTGTTCCCGCCGTGCTCCACGCCCTCGCGCACGCCCTCCAGGACCCGCCGGGGATGGAGCAGCCGCGGGGGCAGGGGCTGATCGTAAAACGGCGAGCCCAGGCAGAAGACATCGGTGTTGCAGAGCAGGTTCGCGCCCAGGCCGGTACCCATGGGGTCGCGGTTCACGCCCACGATCCCGGTCAGCGCCCCGCCGTAGGGGTCCAGGGCCGAAGGGCTGTTGTGGGTTTCCACCTTAATGCAGATGTTGTGGTTCTCGGCAAAGCGGATCACCCCGGCGTTGTCCTTGAACACCGAAAGACAGATGTCGTCTTTGCCCATCCGCCGACGCAGAGTTGCTGTGGGGTTCTGAATGAACGTCTTGTAGAGGCTGTTGACGGTTTCAGTGCGTCCGGCGTCGCGGTTGCGATAGGTGATCCGGGCGCAGAAGATCTTGTGTTTGCAGTGCTCGGACCAGGTTTGGGCCAGGGCTTCCAGCTCCACGTCCGTGGGGTGTTCCGGCAGGCCTTGCGCTTCGCGGGCCGAACGGATTTCAGGGCGTTCATAGTAGCCGCGAATGGCCTGCATCTCGTCCAGACTGAGGGCCAGAACCCCTTTGCGGCTGATCTCCATCAAATCCTTGTCGTTCAAGCCGGATAGGGGAATGGTCTGGACCGTGTCGCTGGGACGTCCGACCACTTGGGCGGCCCGGGCCGGGAAGCCGGAAGAAGCCTGCCAGTCGGAAAAACTCTTGATCTCGAAGCGCTGGATCAGTTCGTTGGCCAGCAGGTCCGCGGCAATGCGCCGGACATCGGCCTCGGTCAGGTTGCCGGAAAGCAGGTAACGGGTGGCGGTGTATACGGCAAAATCCCGCGGAAGGGGCTTGGGCAGCCCCAGGACCATGGCCACGCTTTGCGCCGCGGTGCGGCCTTCATTGTCCGTGACGCCCGGACGGAACCCCACTTCCAGGGTCCAGTCGAAACCATCGGGAGCGGGCAAGGGAGAAAGAGACGCCACGTGCAGAATGGGGTCGTCCAGGACATGGCGCTCCATAACAAGCTGGATCTGCTGCTCGTCAAGGCCGGCAACCGTGAATACCTTGACGGTCGACACCTTGTGCACGGCCATGCCCAGTTCCTGGTAAATTTTTTGGCCTACACGGTTGCCGAGGGTGTCGCTCACATGGTCCCTAGGGCCTACTTCCACTCGCCACAACGTCATATTCTTGCTCCTGTGTCCCAAAAAAAATCATAGAGGGGCTTCCATTCGGAAGCTTGTCTTGCTCTTGCGGATTGCAACGCCAACAATCCTTAGGCGTTGTCCAAGCAGTTCCTGTCTGCAACCAGTTGTTGCTGAAAAAACGGTAACGACTCAGTACAGTCGGGGTATGGCATCAATTCGGCAATGGATTCCCCCCCTTGCGGGAATGACTTTTTTTCAACAACGTCTCCGGGTCAGTCATACCCGCGAAGGCGGGTATCCAGTCCGCTTTTACTCGGATGGGCTGAGTCGTTACCGCTGTCCTTATGACAGGAAGGCAGACGTGAGATCTGTTCGATTGTTCGTTTTGCGGATAAGACGCCTAAGTTACGGTGCAGCCAAGGTTTCAGGTTTTTCCGTGACCACAATCGTGTTGCCGCCGCTCCGTTTGGCCGAATATGACGCTCGATCCGCTCGGCTGAGAAAACTCTCCGCTGATTCCCCCGCCAAATATTCGCTGATTCCGATGCTGAAACTGATTTCCGAGGCGAAGGTCTCAGCCACGCTTTTATTGATGCGGTCCGCCAGGTGAGCCAGTTGTTCGGCGGAGGATTCCGTTGCGAGGATGACAAACTCATCGCCGCCGTAACGGGCGGGAAAGTCCGCGCCCTTGCGGCAGGTATCGCGAAATATCTTGCCGACGTTGCGCAGCACCTCGTCGCCGGCCTGGTGCCCTTTGGTGTCGTTGATCAGTTTGAATCTGTCCATGTCGCAGAATATCAGGCTCAGTGCGTGCCTGTTGCGGAGAGCCCGGCTGATTTCCCGGCGCAGGATCTCGTGAAAATAGCGTTGGTTGAACAGCCCGGTCAAATCGTCAAGCATGGCTTGCTGCCGGAGTTTTTCTTCCAGACGGCGTATGGTGGTCAGGTCACGTCCAACGACTAGGTAATCGGCGGGTTCACCCGGCAAGGCGGGCAGGGGAGAGAAGATCAACTCCAGGGGGATGGCCGGTCCGCCTTCTATAAAAAGGACGGCTTCCTGGGGATCGCTCATGGTTTGCAGGAGATGCTCGTCCCAGACCTCGGCGAAAGCCCCGGCCGGAGTCGTGATGGAGAAAAGATTGCGGCCGACGAGTTCTGCCGGCAGCAGTTTCGAAGTGAAGGTGATGATGCCGCTGGGGGTTACGGTGAGTATCACGTCCCGCATGGCGTTGACCAAGCCCTTCAGGAAGTTTCGCTGCTTGTGCATGCTCAGCTGCAGTCCGGCAATATCCTGAATATCTTCCAGCAGCAGCAGAATTCCGGGCCGCTGCGCATCCGAGAACTTGTGAGCGGTGAAGTAGAGGCAGGGCGTGTTGATGTCCGGAGTCATGGAAGCGGGGCAGTTCAGGGAACTGATGGACCGGGTGCTTTCATCCCGGATGAACTCAGGCCATGCTGTTTCGGAATTGAGCAGTCCGATGGCCCGCAAGACAGAGGAGATGTCTCGGCCGTGGATGCTCTTCGTACGCAGGAGCCGAAGCAGGCTGGGATTGGCGGCAACGACCTCGCCGGATTCATTGAGTCGGGCCACGCCTACGGGAAGACCATCCAGCATGCCGGCCTTTTCTTCCAGGACCGCGGTTCGTTGCATGTACCGCTCCAGGGCCAATGCCGCGAAAATCGCGTATTGCCGCAACTGGACCAAGGTTTCATGGGGCAGATCCTTTTGATGGATGCGCAACTCGCCCCAGGTGGCGGGGCCGACCTGCATGGGAATGCCCAATCCCTTGAAGGTCCAGGCCAGCTCATGAAATGGTACAAAAGTCTGGACTTCGGAAACAGTCGAGCCCTGATGGCGCCGGAACAATGTCCAGCCCTGTCCTTGAGGCCAGGCAAGGCCAAGTTCCCAGTTCTGCAGATTCCATTGGTGAAAAAGATGCTTCTGAAAAATCCGGGCCAGAGTCTGCACTCCGCCGGTGGATTGGGACAGATCCAAGCTCAGGAAAAAAAGTCGTTGGGTCGTTTCCATGGACTGGGAATGCAGATGCAGGTCAGCCTCCTGGTCCGAGAGATTCAATAGTTCCGTCAGCGCCTTAAAGCGGCGCAGGATGGACTCGCGCAGCTGCTCGAAGCCTGAGTCGTGGCCTGGAGCGTCATGCAGCACCCCCTGGAGCAAATGCTTGAAACGGAGCAGTTCCAGTGGGTCGGTTTCTCTTTCCATTTCCAAATCGGACCACTGTGAACCAAGGATGACACATTGCTGAAAAGCCGAATGTTCTTTCAAGGAGTCCATGTCGTGGTGCCGGGATATGGCTTCCAGGATTTCCTCCGGCAGATCCCACTGGCGGAGCAGTTCCACGCTGAGAGCCGCATGGTCACGGTCATTGGGGAGGCGGGCCTGCAGCAGCCGGGAAATGTTCATCAGCAAAGCGCTGAGATAGGCGATGTCAGCCTTCTCCGGACAGAGGCGTTCGGCAAGACATTGAGCGACCAGAGCCGACCAGATGGTCTTTCGCCAGGTGTGAAAATTTTGCTGCTTGCATTTCGTGGAAAGAAAGATGGACTGGTACAGGGAGACACTGAGCGTGATTTTCAGAAGTTCCAGGGTCCCGAGGATGACCGCCGCCCGCTTCAGGTCCAGAACTTTCTGATTCAGGGCGTAAAAGGGAGAATTGACAAGAGCGAGGATATTCGTGGTCAGGACCGGATCTGACTTGATGAACTGAGCGATGCGGTTGAAATCCGGGAAGGGGCAAGCAATTTCCCGGACAAGCGCCACCAGGGCGGGCGCAAAAGTCTTGTTCAGACTTGCGGCAAGGGACTCAATGGAATTCGTGGTAGCCATTATTCCTGCGCGGCAGCGTTGGTACGCCTATTTTTCCCGGTGCAGAGTGTGGTGGAGAGCTTCCCGAAGAGCCGTGCATTCCCGGGTTTGTTCGAGATTGGAGAGGGCATTGTCGGCCAGGGAGACGAAATGGGCAGCCCGATCAAGGGTCTGTTGGACACAGCCGGTGGAGCGTACGGCCTGGATGATTTGATCATGGCGTGCACGGTTTTGATCGGAAAGAACGCCATGATCTGAGGTGGCGCCCAGGTCGCGGATCCAGGCCAGGGTTTCATGCCGCTGATGCTCGGCGATGGATTCCAGGTAGGATATCAACGGCAGTGTCAGTTTGCCTTCGCGCAAATCATTGCCCACTGGCTTCCCGGCCACTTCAGCCTTGGCTGAATAGTCCAGGGCGTCATCCGTGAGCTGGAAGGCGATGCCCAGATTGATGCCGAAGTCCAGGGCGGCTTGTTCCACTGCTGGTCCCGAGTTGGAGACGAGTGCGCCGCAGTGGCAGGAGGCCTGGATCAGGTAGGCGGTTTTTCCGGTGATGATTTCCAGATAGTGTTCCTGGGACAGGGTGGGGTTCTTGATCCATTCCAGTTCCTGGATTTCTCCGGAAGCCGTGCGCATGATGGCGTCGGCCACGCGCCAGCTCAGGCGGGTATCCCCGTACTCGGCAACCAGACGATTGCCCAGGGCCAGGAGAACATCGCCAGCCAGGATGGTTTCGGTTCTGCCGAAGATCAGGTGCGCCGTGGTCTGACCCCGGCGCAGGTCGCTGCCGTCCAGGATGTCGTCGTGCAGCAGGGTGGCTGAGTGCAGAAATTCCATGGCACAGGCCAGGGGATAGATATCACGCGATGCCGGAAGCGGGTCTGGTGATTTTTTTCCTGCCGAAAAGCATCGGGAGAAAAGAATGGTCAGCAGAGGGCGTAGGCGCTTGCCGCCCGCCCGGAGAACATGCTCGGCCACCGGACGAACCAGTTCCGGTAATTGTCGGGTTTCCCGGCCGAGATAATCATTAATGACCGGCAGTTCGTCTTTGAAAAATTGTTGGAGATGGTGCATCGAGTAGCTGTTATCCACTTCCCGTGTCTAAGGCAAGGAGTTGTGTTCGGCGTGGGTTTCTACGTGTGAATGGCAGTTGCCGGATCCGATACATCAGGCGGAGTCGTCGGAACCGCTGACGCCGGCATCGGCAAAGCTGGCCATATTGTTGTACATTGCCGCTGCAGCACGGAGAATGGGGATCGCCAACGCGACACCCGTACCCTCGCCCAGACGCATGCCCAGATCCAGGATGGGACGGACGCGGAGGTGGTGCAGGATGACGCTGTGCCCAGGTTCCGCTGAACCATGAGCGAAAAATGCGTAATCACCCACGGAAGGGTGGATCTTCCACGCCGCCACATAGGCTGCCGTGGAGATGAATCCGTCAATGACGACCGCAAGCTTGCGACGTGCGCAGCCCAGGATCAGCCCGCTCAAACATGCGATTTCCAGCCCGCCCAGAGCGGCCAGGGTCCGCATGGGGTCGGCGGGGGGCAATTCAACATGATTGGTCTGCAAGGCCCTGCCAACCACTCCAGCCTTGTGGCGGATTTCCTGCTCGTTCAAGCCGGTGCCCGGGCCGGTGATCGTTTCCGGAGGAAGATCCAGATACGCGCAGTACAGGGCCGTGGCCGCGGTGGTGTTCGCTATTCCCATTTCCCCCGTGCCCACCACGCGTATTCCTTCGTTCGCGGCCTGCTCGGCCAGCGAGATTCCCAGTTCCACGGCGCTGATGCACTCCTGGAGGCTCATGGCCGGCCCGGCGCTGATATCCGCGGTGCCCTGCGCGATCTTGCGGTTCAGGAGACCGGGCGTGTCCGCAAAATCGGCTCCCTTGACGCCCACGTCCACCACGCGCAGTTCCACATCCGAGGATCGGGTGAAAACATTGACGGCCGCGCCGCCGTTCAGGAAGTTGAACACCATTTGGCGGGTCACTTCCTGGGGAAATTTGCTTACCCCCCTGGCGGCCACGCCATGATCCGCGGCGCAGGTGTAGATCCGGGCCGGATCGGCCTGAGGAAGGTTGCCGCGACCGGCGGCCATGCTGATCAGGGTCAGTCGCAGGGCCAGGTCTTCCAGCCTGCCGAGGCTGCCCCTGGGTTTCGTCAGGTTGTCCAGTCTGGCTTGAATGTCCGGCGTGGCGGACTTGTTCAGCGCACTGATGGCCGCTGTGCATTCCTGGAGAATTGTTCCTGTTGATCCGGAAGAAATGGAGGAGAGGGACATGGTCATGTCCTGGAGGCGGTTAGATTTTGCATGTCGTTCCCTGAGGGTATTGGTCAAGATTCGTCTTCATGTGCACGGGTTGACCGGTGGACTGCAACACGGCTTGCCAATAGTTGCTGACGGTGCTGATGGATTTGCGTTTTCCGGCAACCAGGCTCAGGGGGAGGTGAATGTAGTGTCCGTGTAATTTGCTCACGACCATTCCTGTCTTGCCGGCCATAGCGGCATGTACGGCATTCTGCCCCAGAAATCCGCAGTAGACGCGATCATTGGCATTGGCGGGAATCGAGCGGATGATGTAGCTGGGATCGATGAATTTAAGCGTGTACTCGGTGTTCTTGGACTTGAAGTAAATGTCGATTTCGCGGCGCAGCAATCCGCAGATGTCGCGCAGGACCGGATTGCCGGAGGCGTCGGTTTCACTGGAGGCGGCGAGCAGGTCCTGGCCCGCGCCTTCGGCCACCACGACCACGGCATGGCCCCGGCGGCGGATACGATCATCCAGGGCTTGTAGAAAACCGTTCTGGCCGTGAATCTCGAAGGGATCTTCGGGAATCAGGACGAAATTGACATCCTTCAAGGCCAGGGTGGCCTGAGCGGCAATAAATCCTGCCTCTCTGCCCATGAGTTTGACCATTCCGATGCCGTTGGGAGCGCCCAGGGCCTCGGTATGCGCGCAACGGATCGCTTCAGTGGCCTTTTCCACCGCTGTATCGAAGCCGAAGGAACGGGGGACGAAATTGATGTCGTTGTCGATGGTTTTGGGAATCCCGATCACGGACAGCTTCAGCTTGCGTTTCGCGACTTCCTCCTGGATTTTCAGGGACGCCTGCATGGTGCCGTCTCCGCCGATCAGGAACAAAACGCTGACGTTCATTCGCTCCAGGGCGTCGACAATATCTTCAGGTGACTGCGGCCCCCGGGAGGAGGAAAGGATGGTTCCGCCGAATTCATGAATATTTGCGACTTTGTCCGGAGTCAGTTCCATGAGGTGGTGGCCGAACTCAGGGATGAAACCCTGCAGGCCGTAGCGGATTCCCAAAATGCCGGCCACGCCGTAACTGTGGTGCGCGGTCATGACCAGGGCGCGAATGACGTCGTTGATGCCGGGGCAGAGGCCGCCGCAGGTGACGATGGCGCATTTCGTTTTGGGAGGGTCGAAATAGAGGCTTGAACGAGGTCCCGCGGGTTCGAAGTCATAGGTCTGCATGGACATGGAGCCGGACTCGCCTTCCTCGTTGGCGACAAAAAGCTGGACACGCTGATCGTCCTTAATGAACAAGGCGCATTCCATGTGTGAACGGATTTTCGCAGGACCCAGATCAGGAATTTTCGTGGAAACCTTATCTGGTCTGCTGACGTCGGATGTTGCTTCTTTCATTCTAAACCCCCGGATTTTAAGTAACGCTCAACGGCCGGGCACGCCGCCAACATTAAAGACGGATTGAATCCCCGGTTCTTGAGCGGTTACCAATAAGATGTCAGATATTTGTATTTTGTGGAACGCACAAAAACTCAAGTATGAAGAAAAGAGTTGGGGAAGGCAAATCCTCGGCAGCGTTCGGATCCCCCAATGAAGGTTTCGTCCAGGCATGACCATCCCGTTGTCAATCCGTACCCGCGATCGCGACTTGAGTTTTCGTGACAGATTGGCATTGTATGTCCTGAGAACCAGCCTTGACACAAATTTCCCAATCGGATAGTCGACTTTCTCAATTGAGAATAGAGACAGATAGTCGCGTGACGCAACGCCTAAGCTGTCAACTCAACCGGGGTCGAAAGGGCCCGATTCTTTTTCCAGAGGGTGAATGGAGTTGCTCTGTCATGAACATTTCAAGGACATTGCGTATTCATCCCACTGCTCATCTCATTTCCACGGTATTACACCTTTTATACACCAGCCGGATTCACGGCATTTGCTGATTTTTATGACAAACGACATTATTACTCTGCTCAAAGACAACAAGGTCATGCTTGTCGACCGTTGGACCAAGCTCACGCTACAGACGTATCCCGCTGAAAGTGCTCATTTTTACACCAGGGAAAAGGATCAATTTTCCAATCCTGTCGGCCATGCCATGAACAAAGGGCTGGCCGAAATTTTTGGCGCCATGCTGGACGGTCTCGACGTGCAGCAGGTTACTTCGATTTTGGACAGCATGATCAGGATCCGGGCTGTACAGGGATTTGTTCCTTCGAAGTCTCTCGCGTTCCTTCTCTTTATCAAGAAGATCATCCGGGAAGAACTGGGTTCGGAAATTAAAGCAAAGGGAATGGAAGAACAGCTCGTGGTTTTTGAAGAGCGCATCGACGGGGTGTTGCTCGTTGCTTTTGACATTTATTCCCAATGCCGTTCGACCTTGACTGAATTGAAAAGCAACGAGTTTATCAACCGTCACGCCCGTCTCCTGAAACGGGCAAATCTGATGAGTGAGGAAACCCGTCTATCCTGACGGGGTGGACAACCATTTAACGCAACCAGTGGAGCATCAACGCAAAGCGAGGTAGGGAAATGGCAGCGTGGTATTCTTTGTTAATAGTTTTGGGAATGTCTCTTTTCGTGTACCTGGGAGCCGGTCTTCTCGGTTTACAGGCCATTTTCGGAATCGTGATTCCGTATGCTGCGATTCTGGTCTTCCTGATCGGGTTCACGGTCCGAATCGTGGATTGGGCCAGATCACCGGTGCCATTCAGGATTCCGACCACGGCCGGACAGCAGAAAACTCTGGACTGGATCAAGCCCTCCAAGATTGACAGCCCCTACACCACCTGGGGCGTTGTGGGCAGAATGGCCTTGGAGGTTCTCTTTTTCCGGTCTCTGTTCCGAAACACGAAGATGAGCCTGACCGAAGGCAAGCTGGTCTATGGTTCGGAAAAGTGGCTGTGGCTGGGAGGAATCGTGTTCCACTATTCCTTTCTGCTCATCGTTATCCGCCATCTTCGTTTCTTTACCGAGCCGGTTCCGTTTTTTGTACAGGCACTGGAAAATGTTGATGGAATGCTCCAGATCGGTTCCCCCGCTCTGTACATGACGGACATCTTTCTGGTTGCCGCTCTGTTGTTTCTTCTCCTGCGCCGCTTTTACGATTCTCAGATGCGATACATCTCCCAGGCGGCCGATTATTTTCCATTATTCTTGATACTGGGCATCGCTTTGTCCGGAATCCTGATGCGCTACTTCACCAAGGTCGACCTGATGGGCGTGAAGGTTTTGGCCATGGGACTGGCCACCTTCAATCCAACGGTGCCGGATGGACTCGGGGCCATGTTCTATATCCATCTGTTCCTGTTCTGCGCCCTGCTGGCCTACTTTCCTTTCAGCAAGCTGATGCACCTTGGCGGCGTATTTCTCAGCCCGAGCCGGAACCTCCCCAATGACAGCCGGATGGTTCGCCATGTCAACCCCTGGAATGCTCCGGTAAAGGTTCATTCATACGACCATTATGAGGATGACTTCCGCGAGAAGATGATTGAAGCGGACATCCCCGTGGAAAAGCAGCCGTAGGCTGCCTTGTCGAAGCAACAGGCAGCCATAGGCAATCAAGATAAGGAGTTATTATGTCACAAGCACCAAAACCTGAAGAATTGCTTCAGGTATCGCATGTCGCTCCAAAGAAGAGCTGGGTTGATCCAAAAGTGGATCTCGTTCCCGGTACCTGGGGCTATCCGGGGCAGCCGAAGAACCTGGAGATCCTGGGCATGCCCAACCCGAGGATCTGGAAACCAACGGACGACGACTGGCAGCTTCCCCCGAATTGGCAGGAAATCATTCATGAGGGTCTGAAAGAGCGTCTCGGGCAGTACCGATCGCTGAAGATCTTTCTTGACATTTGCGTCCGTTGCGGCGCCTGCGCGGACAAGTGTCACTTTTTTATCGGCACGGGCGACCCCAAGAACATGCCGGTCCTGCGGGCGGAACTGCTGCGGTCCATCTATCGCAAGGACTTCACCACGGTGGGACGCATCCTGGGCGCCTTTGCCGGCGGACGGGAATTGACCCAGGAAGTGATCAAGGAATGGTTCTACTATTTTCACCAGTGTACCGAGTGCCGGCGCTGTTCGCTGTTTTGTCCCTACGGCATCGATACGGCGGAAATCACCATTGTCGCCCGCGAACTGCTGAACCTGATCGGCGTCAACATCGATTGGGTCGTGGGCGCTGCTGCCAACTGTTACCGCACGGGAAACCATCTGGGTCTTGAGCCGCAAGCCTTCAAGGGAAATATCGACTTTCTCGTCGACGACGTCGAGGAATATGTCGGTGTACGCCTCAATCCGACCTTCAATCGCAAAGGCGCTGAGATTCTCTTTGTCGCACCTTCCGGCGACGTCTTCGCCGATCCGGGCATCTACACCTACATGGGTTACATGATGCTTTTCGAGCATATCGGCCTGGACTACACCATCAGCACCTACGCATCCGAAGGTGGAAACTTCGGCTTGTTCACCAACCATGAGACGATGAAGCGTCTGAACTCCAAGATCTACGCGGAAGCCAAACGCCTGGGCGTCAAATGGATCATCGGCGGCGAATGCGGGCACATGTGGCGGGTTTTGCACCAGTACATGGACACCATGAACGGCCCCGCGGATTTCATGGAGGTGCCCAAGTCCCCGATTACCGGAACGGTATTCGAGAACTCCAAAACAACGAAGATGATCCACATAGTCGAGTTCATGGCGGATCTCATTCACCACGGCAAGCTGAAGTTGAATCCGAAACGCAACGACCACCTGATCACCACATGGCACGACTCATGTAATCCGGCACGAGGCATGGGAATGTTCGAGGAACCGCGCTATGTTCTTAAAAGCGTCTGCAACAACTTCTTCGACATGCCAGAGAATACCATCCGTGAGGCCACCTTCTGCTGCGGCGGCGGTACAGGACTTAATGCCGGCGAATTCGAATATCTGCGGATGATGGGCGGCATGCCCCGGGCATTCGCCGTCAAGCACGTCCACGAAAAGCATGGCGTGAATCGTTTGGTGAACATGTGCGCCCTGGACAGAGCTATATTGCCGCCCCTGATGGATTATTGGGTTCCCGACGTTTCTGTTTCCGGACTGACGGAACTGGTAGCCAATGCCCTGATCATGGACGGCGAGCACGAGCGGACCGTGGATTTGCGGGGCGAGGACATTCCAGGCATGGAGGGTGACGAATAATGTATAACGCCAGTAAAATTATCCCCGGTTTGATCATTTTCCTCATTCTGATGACGTTCCCGTTCTGGTCGAATATCGGCCGGGCCGCATATGAGCGGCCGGAATTGAAACTGCCGGAATTTGAAAAGGAGTGCATCGAAGATGGTGTATGGATGCGCCTCCAACACATGACACTTCTTGATGACTGGCGCGATCTCGCCGTGCGGGATGGTGTCCGTCTGTACACCAATCAGGCTGGCAAGCAGTTTGACATGAGCTTGACCATGACCTGCATGTCGAGCCAGTGCCATGCGAACAAGGATGAATTCTGTGACCAGTGTCACGACGCTTTGGCTGTTTCGCCATATTGCTGGGATTGCCACGTCGTACCGTCAGTTGGGGGGGAATAACCATGGCGATCAATCGTAGAACATTTTTGAAAGCCGCCGGACTGACCACCTTGGCCGGGATCGGCGGGCATGCGGCAATGGAACTTTTCGCCCCCGGCTCCTTGGGAGCATCCGGGCCCGCCCGAGTCACGGCGTATCCGGAAGCCCTGCACGGTGAGCGCTGGGCCATGGCTATTGATATGGAGCGTTTCACCTCCGCGCGGTTGTATCAACAATGCATCGATGCCTGCCACCAACGCCATAACGTTCCCCATATTTCCGGAAAAGACGCGATCAAGTGGATTTGGACGGGCAGTTATAAGGAAACCTTTACTGATCAACAGAGCATCATTGTTCCGGAAGAAGTGAAGAATCAGCCTTTCCTGATGCTTTGCAACCACTGCGACAATCCGCCTTGTGTGCGAGTCTGCCCCACGAGAGCTACTTTTCGAAGGGAAGACGGTGTGGTGACCATGGACATGCACCGTTGTATCGGCTGTCGCTACTGCATGGCAGGTTGCCCCTACGGTGCACGGAGTTTCAACTACCGTGATCCCAGACCCTTCATCCGGAATATGGATTCGACATACCCCACGCGAACCAAAGGCGTGGTCGAAAAATGCACTTTCTGCGATGATCGACTGGACAGAGGCCTGTTTCCTGCTTGCGTGGAAGCTTCTGAAGGGGCTTTGGTCTTCGGCGATCTGGACAACCCGGATTCCGATGTGCGCCGGGTGCTGAAGGAACGGTACAGCATGGTCCGCAAGCCCTCCCTGGGCACTAAGCCCCACGTCTTCTATCTGATATGAGGTGAGCAAATATGTTGGAAAAAGCGCTTCAGGGCAATAAGGCTTACTGGGGGTGGATTACGACGCTCCTGGTGTTCATCGGCATCGGGTTCGGTTTTTACATCTATCAGCTGCAGCACGGGCTTACGGTCACGGGTCTGAGCCGCGACGTCTCCTGGGGACTGTACATCGGACAGTTGACGTACATGGTCGGCATCGCCGCCTCTGCCGTCATGCTGGTCTTGCCCTACTATCTGCACAACTACAAAGCTTACAGTCAGCTCGTCATCTTCGGCGAGTTTTTGGCCGTATCAGCGGTTATCGTCTGTCTTCTGTTCGTCGTGGTGGACCTTGGTCAGCCGCAACGGCTGATGAATGTGGTCCGTTTTCCCACTCCCAACTCCATTCTTTTCTGGGACATGGTCGTGTTGAACGGCTACCTCTTCCTGAATCTGGTCATCGGCTGGTCCGTACTGCAGGCGATGAAGAAAGGCATTCGTCCGGCGGGTTGGGTCAAGTTCCTGATTTACGTGTCCATTCCCTGGGCCGTGAGCATTCATACCGTCACGGCATTCTTGTACGCCGGTCTGCCAGGACGGTATTTCTGGTTTGATTCCTTAATGGCTGCCAGCTTCCTGGCCTCGGCTTTCGCAGCCGGACCGGCTCTGCTTCTGTTGCTGCTATTCATTGTCCGCCGTGTAGCCGGTTTGGTCATTCCTCAGGAAGCCATACAAACCATGGCCAAGGTTATCGCATACGCTTGGGCCATCAACCTGTTCATGCTTCTGCTTAAGGTGTTTTCCGCATACTACAGTCAGTACCCGGGCAAGATGCTGACCTTCGACTACCTTTACGGCGGAGTCGGCGGCCAGCTGTTGATGCCCTGGATGTGGAATTTTGTCTTCCTTGCCGTGGTGGCGTTGGCTCTGTTGATCATTCCCGCCACCCGGAAAAATCAGACCACGTTGACCATAGCCTTGATCATGGTCTTTGTGGCCGGCTGGATCGACAAGGGACTTGCCCTGATCATCGGCGGCTTTGTCCCCAACCCGTTCAAGACCTATACTGAGTATTGGCCGACCATACCTGAGTTCTTTATTACCGTCGGCATTTATGCCATCGGTTTGCTGATCCTCACGGTTCTTTACAAGGTAGCTTTGTCGGTCCAGCGCGAAGCCGCATCATAGAGACGAAACCGTGACCCGTTAACTCCTGCCCGTCGCGACCTCCGGTTGCGGCGGGCAGTTTTTTAAACCCGGAAAGTCAGACTGCCTTGAAAAGCACCTCACGACTCTGTGTCTGAAACAGGATCCCTCTTCTCAATAGGACAGTTAACGTATCCTGCCATTGATCTTCGAGTTGTCCTGAATCTCTCTTACTCAAAGCTTTCGCGAGTGGAACCCGTCTAATATTTCAGGGAGATGGAGTTGGACATGTGCTCTGGTAAAGCACTTTTATTCTGCTTCTGAAAATTGCATTCCATACTCTTGACATACGGACTTAAACATCTAAAGAATGTCTGGTCGGTCAGGCTAAAGGACGAGTGCTAGGGCCAGCGTTCAACATGCTCGCCCGGCAATAAATTTCCTTTATTTTCTCTGAGGATGGGCATCTTGGTTTATAACTACCACAATCATGCCCGTGGAACGGAGCTAAACTCCGCACAACAACCTGCTCTGACAAGGTGGCTGGAGCAGATTTCATTCAAACTGGAGGTAGAAAATGGGTTGGAAGATTACCGTCGATGTCGACAAATGTACCGGAGACGGCGAATGTGTCGATGTTTGTCCTACTGAAGTTTATGAACTTCAAGACGGCAAAGCAGTAGCAGTGAACGAGGAAGAGTGTCTTGGTTGCGAGTCCTGCATTGAAGTCTGTGAGACAAATGCACTTACTGTAGAAGAAGTCTAGTTTTATTCTTTTTTTCCTGCGCCAAAAGGAGGATTTTCCTCCTTTTGGCGTTTTAGGAGCACAACATGCCTCCAGATTTTTCCCCCTTTTTTCAAAAATATGAACAACTCCTGCAGAGCGTTGACAAAATTTTCGACGCAGTTAAGGAAAAATATCCCCAATGCGTAACATGCCAGCAGGGATGCAGCGATTGTTGCCACGCCATGTTCGACCTGCCTTTGATCGAGGCATTGTACCTGAATCATCATTTTCATGGCGTTTTGCCTAAGGAAACCAAAAACCAAATCCTTACCAAAGCCGATCAGGCTGATCGGGCCTCATACAAGCTGAAGTTTCAAGCGTACAAGAGCCAGCGAGACGGAGTGGAGACGGATGTCATCCTCGAGGACATGGCTCGCAAACGCGTGCGGTGCCCGCTACTGAACTCTCAGGACCGATGTGACCTCTATGCGTTTCGTCCCATCACCTGCCGGCTGTACGGCATTCCGCAGGAAATCAATTCCAAGGCCAGAACATGTACGCTCACCAAATTTGAAGCTGGGGTTCCCTATCCGTCCGTCCATATCGAAAAGATTCACCAGATGCTTGCTGCGTTGAGTATGGAACTGGTGGCCAGCCTGAATACGAAATACTCTCAGATGGCGGACATACTCGTCCCGCCGTCCATGGCCCTGCTCACGGTGTATGACGATGAATACCTCGGACTCAAGAAATCCGGATGCGGCTCGGAATCTTGCGGTAATGGCGGGTGCGCTTCCACGACGGGTGGTTCCTGCGGGTGCAATTCCGAAAAAGATGCTTCTGGGAGTTGCGGAACATGTCCGAAATGAACGAACAGGAAGAGCAGAAAAAGGCTATTTTCGAGACCCTTTCGGGCCGGGCCAAAACCTATGTCGAGAAGATCGGCTATGAAAAATGGGATCCGTTTCAAAAGCCTAATGATCCCCTTGATCTGCGTAAGTTCACTACCGACAAGACCGCCCGGGCCATGGCCATGCAATTCCTGCAGCAACGCGAGGAAGAGCATTACTCCAATGTCTACGCCAAGGCCGTGCTGGACATGTGCATGGGGCTGATGGACAATGATGAAAGGTACCTGGCCATGTACGAATTCGCCAGGTGGTATCAGAGCCAGACGCAACACCACGTCGATGTCCAGGATCAGCGGACATTTCGGCGTGATTAAGGATCACCTGCTGTCATATGGAGGGACTATGACCGAAACCGATAAGACGGAAGCCTATATTCAGAAGAAGAAGGAATTGCTCGCCCAGAATGCAGATTGCGGCAATTCGCATTATAACCTGGGAGTTGCCTATCTGTCACAGCGGAAGTGGCAGGAAGCCGAAGATGAGTTTTTTGCCGCGGTGGAGTCTTCACCTTCCCTGGCTGAAGCGTATGTACAGCTTGGCGGAATCCGGATGCATCAGGGTGATCTGGAAGGGTGTTTGTTTTTTAACAAGAAAGCGACGGAGACTCGCCCCAAATTCCCGATCCCTTATGGCAACATCGGATTCGTTTATCTCCAGCTCGGTGAGCCCGAGAAAGCGTTGGAACCGCTCCTCCAGGCCCTGTCCCTGCAGCCGAAGTTCGTGCAGGCGCATACGACCCTGGCCAGCGCATACTTCGCGCTGGAACAGCATGACAAGTGCATTGACCATTGTGAGCGCGCCCTGAAAATTGAGCCCAAATTTGCACCCGCATATAACAATCTGGCACTTTGCTATCATGAGCAGGGCAAGCATAAACTGGCCTTGGAAAACATGGACAAGGCGATCCAGTTCGGGTTCGAAGTTAATTCCGATTTTCAAAAAATGCTGGAGGCGCATCGCTGATAAGTGCTGAAAAAGGAGGCTTCTTCATGACCGATTTCAAGACGCTGAAGAAGGAGTTCTCTTCCTTTTTAGTGCAGGATGATTGGCTGGAGAAGCTGAGTCCGTATCTTGGACTTTCCCAGCGCAAGCTTCTGGGCCCCTTGTTTTCCCTGCTCCTTGCGCCGGAGCCGCTGTTGAAGTGGCGGGCCGTTTCGGCATTCGGTGTCGTCACGGCACATCTTGCTGAGCAGGATATGGAATCGGCGAGAGTCGTCATGCGCCGGTTGATGTGGAATCTGAACGAGGAATCCGGGGCGATCGGCTGGGGCGCTCCCGAATCCATGGGTGAGACCATGGCCCGCAGCCCCGGCCTTGCCCGTGAATTCCACCGGGTATTGATTTCCTATGGCCAGGAGCCGGTTTCCGGTGACGGCAATTACCTGGACCATGCCCCCCTGCGGTGGGGAGCCTACTGGGGGATGGCCCGCTTGGCCGAGGTTCAGCCGGAACTTATGAAACATGCCGTTCCAACCATTGCAGAACTCATTGCCGAGGATGATCCATTGGACCGGGCTGTCGGCGTTTGGGGGCTGGGCAGCTTGGGAGATGCCCAATATCTGGGCGCTTTGGAGATCTTGATTGATGACCGGAGCCAAACCTCGCTGTACCGTGACGATACACTGCAATCCTGTCGAATCGGCGATCTGGCGCTGGAGGCCATTTCCAGGATTCAATCTGAAAAAGCCTGAAACGATGCACCCCGCCAAAAAAAAACTGACTGGCCGCCTTCGCGAGGGTCAACTGCTTGGCCTGAGGGCCGGCTTAGCTTGATATTGCTGCCCAGCAAATTTTAGTTTTTTTCGGTATCAGCGAATGAGCTGGAACAGCACGGGAAGGTTTACGCCTCAAGATTCATCTTGAGGTTTTCTCGTTGATAGGACCGTGCGGCGGCGACAAAACTCCTTGCCCAGGTGGGAACACCGAGGGCGTGCAAATGGGTATAGCACGCAAAGGTGTTTTTGTAGGTAAGACCGTCTCGGTTCTGGTCCATGCCGCATCCTCGTTTCATTTCCAAGGCAAACTGCATGTCACCGCGTAGCGGGGTGACACACTTCGAATAGTGAAATTCATGGCCGGTGAACTCCAGGCCCACAGGATGGAACGGGTTGGGGTGGATCACCCGGGCCACGGTGTAGCCAAGTCCCTGGGGTTTCGCGCAAAGCATTGTCTGCAGTGGAAAAACTCCGGCCATGGGATAGACGGAGTCACGACACACCAGGCTTTCGCCAAGATACATGAAACCACCGCATTCCGCATAGATGGGGAGCCCCTTGTGGGCCAGGCGGGCGACATCGTCGCGTACAGAGGTGTTTTGCGACAACTGAGCTGCTTGGGTTTCCGGAAAACCCCCACCGAGATAAAGACCGTGGATTTCAGGCCATGGATTAGCCGAAAGCAGGCTGAGTTCCACGAGTTCAGCACCTTGGGTTCGCAGTTCTTCAAGATTTTCCCTGTAATAAAACCAGAGAGCGGCGTCCCTGATCACACCAATCCGCACGGTTTGCGTGAACTCCTGATGCGTTGGCCGAAAGCCTGAATTTGCATCTTCGGGGGCCAGAGATGGGTTCGTGAAGGATTTTGTGGTGATCGTGAGAGGTTGAGGAAGGTCAAGAGGCGGTACGTTGGTGGCTAGGTTCCGGATGGCGTCAAGATCAATGCAATCCCGCGCAATATTCGCCAGAAGGTCCAGCGTGGTTTCAGCTTCCGAACACTCCTGATTGGAAACAAGCCCCATATGCCGTTCCGGAATGGGATCGGGATCGATTTTCGGCAGTATGCCGACCACAGGCACGTCCGTATACTGCTCGATGCATTGTCTCAGTATGGTCTTGTGTCGTTTTCCCGCGGTTCGGTTCAGTATCACGCCGGCAAGGTGCAGATTCGGCTCAAAGGCGCGACATCCAAGAATCATTGCGACCACGGTTCGGGTCATCTTGGTGCAATTCACGATGAGCACCACAGGGGCCTGCAGCAGCTTTGCCAATTCGGCCGTGGAATAGGATCCGTTGACGTCCTTGCCGTCAAAAAGCCCCCGGTTGCCCTCGACCAGAGCCATGTCCACACCGGCGGCTCCGCGTGAATAAAGATCAAGCAGGGCAGTCGTGGGCATCATGAAGGGATCAAGGTTGGATGCTTCCCGCCGGGCTGCCAGGCCGAGCCATGCAGCATCGATGTAGTCCGGGCCTTTCTTGAAGGGTTTGACCCGCAGGCCCTTGTCGACCAGGCTGCGGCATAATCCAAGGGATATGATGGTCTTGCCTGCTCCTCCACTGAGACCGGCTAAAATCAGGCGAGGAGTTGTGCTCACGGGTGAATTTCGAAATGTGGAAAAGTGTAGAAGGAAATTGTCGAGGAGGGTGGAGCAGTCAGAAAGAAAGGGGGCACCCCATAATAATGTGTCTTCCGTGGATCAGGCGGCGTGAATTGTCAAATAACTGGACTATTCATGCCCAAATACGCATATTCAATAATTCAATTCGCAATCCAGGGCTGACTTGGTATTAAGGGAACCCCCGAAAGGAGCTCTATTCGCCTTCACCGGCTTGCTGCTTGCCGGCACCCTTAAGGCCGTAAAACGTTGTGCTACCGCTGGACCAATATTCAAGGATTTCTTCGTTGACCATTTGGCCAAGAAGCTTTTTGGTCTGCAAGGTTTTCATCTCCGGAACCATGGCGGTCAAATCCTTGAAATAAAACTTGGATTTGCCCTTTTTGGACTTCATGCCCTCAACTATGGCCTGTCTTGCGGCTGCTTCATCCATGTGAGACTCCTTAAATTTGCTGCCCGGGTCGCCCCGGGCAGCAAGATAGGTTGATTAGAACTTGAAGTTCGTTGTCTGACGCCAGGTTTCGTAGGCAGGATCACGGAAGTCGTCGATCAAGTGCCAGGTGAACTCCAGATCGCAAACTTCGAAGAATCGTTCCCACCCGATGCGCTCGGCCCATTCACCAAGACGCTCGTACTTGCGTGCGCCCGAGGAGTAGGCTTCCACGATCTGGTGGACCTTCTTGACCAACGTGGGCCAGCGGGGCGGCTCATTGGGCACGAAGTCCACAACGACCTTGGAGAACTTGGGATTGCTGCGGCGGTTGGAAACCTTGCCGCCGACCATGATGATCAAGCCGTCGCCGCCTTTACCGTCAGAGAGGGGCAGGGCGGGACACATGGTATAGCAGTTGCCGCAGAACATGCAGCGCTCGTTTTTGATCGCGACGGAGTTGACTTTGGTTCCGTCAGGGAGGTCCACTTTGGTCGGGCGGATAGCCGCGGTGGGGCAGGCGGCAACGGCCAGCGGCACTTCGCAGATGTTGTCCAGGGTGAAGTGGTCAACAATCGGGGGCTTACGGTGATATCCTACAAAGCCGATGTCCGAGCAGTGCACGGCGCCGCACATGTTGACGCAGCAGGCCATGGACAAGCGCAAAGGAGCGGGCAGGCGCATGCTTGTGAACTCTTCGAAGAGATCGTCCATCACGGCCTTGACTGTTCCGGAAGCATCCGAGGCAGCAGTGTGACAGTGGACCCAGCCCTGGGTGTGGATGATGTTGGTCACGCCGGCACCGGTTCCGCCAATAGGGAATTTGTAGCTGCCGGCATCATGCTTGCGGCTGAGCAGGTCTTCTTTCAGTGGACCGACTTTGTCCTTGTTGTCCACCATGAATTCGACATTATGGCGGGTTGTCCAACGGACATGTCCACCACAGTGCTTGTCGGCAATTTCGCAGATTTCGCGAATTGTCTGCACGCCCATCAGCCGGGGAGAACCGACGCGGATGGTGTAGACTTCGTCGCCGCTTTCGGCCTTGTGCATCAATATGCCGGGCTCAAGGATTTCATGGTAAAGCCATTTACCGTAATTGTTTTTGAGTACCGGCGGCAAAAAATCTTTGAAGTGCTTGGGGCCGATATCCGTGATCCGATTCTTCATCGGCTGTTTCGGATCATATCCTGAGGAAATGAATGCCATTTTCTATACCTCCTGGGCTCGTTACATTTTGTGTCGGCTTCTGTAGTCTTCGATCTGCCTGTCCCAGCCACCCGGCACTTCTTCTTCCTTCCAGAAGATGTAGGGGTTGGTCCGAGGTTCCTGAACAACTCGCGCGTCAACTTCAAGTTCCATGACCTGCAGGATCTTGTACAGACCGACGCGTTTCATGGTTTCGCCGACTCGCTCACGGTTCTTGCCTTCTTCCATCCAGAACTCGAAGAGCTTCTCGATCAGGTCTTTGATCTCGGTGTACGGAGCTTCGCACTTGATGAAGGGGACGATCAGCGTTCCCATCTGTGCGCCATCCAGAATCGGAGCCTTGGCGCCCAGAAGCATGGCGCAACCGGTTTCTTCGCCGATTCTCAATGCGCGGGGCAGGGCATTGATGCAGTGCATGCAATGGTTGCACTCTTTGTCGTTGATCTTCAATGTGTTGCCTTCCATCCACATGCAGTTGGTAGGACAAAGATCAATGACTTCCTTATTGATGTCGAACTTACCCCAGTCGCGTCCGGAGTGGGCTCCGGCATTGGGCTTGATTTCGCCGCCGATGTAGGCCTTGACCGCTTCCTGGTCAATGCGGATGTTGTCCTTCCAGAGTCCGATGAAGGAAAGGTCGGAACGGGCGATGGAGGCGACGCAGCCGTTGGGACAGCCGTCAACCTTGAACTTGAACTTGTACGGGAAGGCGGGACGGTGCAGGAAGTCCTGGTATTCAATGGTCAGGTCGTGGCACAGGTCCTGGGCGTCAATACAGGAGTACTGACAGCGGGACATGCCAAGACAGCTGGCGGGGGTACGCAGATTGGATCCGGAACCGCCAAGGTCGGTGTCCAGCTTGTGCGTCAGTTCGTAAAAGATTTCCTCCAGCTGCGGAGTGGTGGTGCCAAGCCAGACGATGTCGCCGGTCGAGCCGTGCATGTTGGTCAGACCGCTGCCGCGGAATTCCCACAGATCGCAGAGCTGCTTCAGGAAGTCTGTGGAGTAGTAAAACCCTGAAGGTTGGTTGACGCGGACGGTGTGGAAGTGCGCAACGCCGGGAAACTGCTCCGGCTGGTCACAGTACCGGCCGATAACGCCGCCGCCGTACCCGAAAACGCCTACTATTCCGCCATGTTTCCAGTGGGTCTCTCCGTCTGTGTAGGAGAGTTCCAGCACGCCGAGCAGATCTTCACAGACATCCACGGGGATTTGGTACTCAACGTTGTTAGCGTTTTTCGTCCTGGACTCCGCTTCCCGTTTGATGTCGGAAACAAAGCTGGGCCATGGTCCCTTTTCCAGCTCGTCCAACAACGGGGTCTTGTGTTTCGCCATTGTTCTGCCTCCTCGAAGGTTTTAAGGTGGTTCATTCACAATAAGAAGGGAACCGTCAGCCGGTTCCGTCCGACCAGGCACGAAAATCCGGCCGGAATGGCCCCCCTAGCTATGCTCACATGAATCCAAAGCCTGGAAGCTCTTGAAAAACATGCTTCGTGAAATTTGTTACAACCGAAAAGCCTCTACTGTCAAGACAGATCCGGCTTGAGTGATTGAGGCATGAGTATTGCGTCGGCATAACGGGTTGCATGAAGGTTATTTTTGCTCATTTTCTCGAATTTGAAGGATTTGCTCGCCTATTCTATTCGTGGTGCGGGGATGCGCGGCGCACGCCCTTCCAGCCGTAACTGCTGGGCAGGGTCTTGCTGTTGTAGATTTTGCATTCAGCCCGAAACGGGCGCAACCTATTGTTCAGCAATTGAATTTGGTCCGCAAGTCGACGTTTATACGGAAAAAGCAGCGAGGCGCTTTTACGCTCCTCCAGGAAAAGAACGACCTCAATACGTAAAGGGTTGGTATTCTGAAAAAGTGCGCTTGCAAAGGGACGAAGTTCCTGGACATCCCATCGCCAAGCGGCAAAGAGTCCCGAAATGGTGTCCCGGACCTTTTGGGCGACTTCAGATGCAAGGCGTCCAGACAACAGGCGTTCCCGGTTGCGGGATTCATGGCCGCTCAAGTCCTTGACCTCGATGAACACGACGTCCCCAGGAAGGCCCGAACCCGGACGGATGAGGATAAAGTCCACGGCCTTGCTTCCCTCGACGCGGAGCATGGTGCCTCGATAAAATTTGGTCTCGTCGTATTTGCATACGGTAATGTCTTTGGAGAACCGAAAGAGCATGTCTCCTTCGGCGAACTCGATCATGTAGCGGACTCCAGGTGTTGCTCCAGGTATCGATCGCTTTGTTCCAATTCCTCATCCAGGGCTGTAATATTGGGAAGCCCTTCAAGTTCATCTGCCTGATGAGCAACGGCTCCGCTATTGTTACATTCCAGGCCGGTAAACAGGGGCGAGATGGAAAAGTCCTTGCGCAGAAGGGCCAATTCCCGGAGCAGGAAAAGGTTGTGCGTGGCAATGACGATCTGGATTCCGGACTGGGCCGTGACCATCAGGGCCTTGGCCACCTTGCGGATAAGCTTCGGGTTAAGGTTGGCGTCGGGTTCGTCCCAGAAGAGAGTACTGCCCTTGCTCAAGGCGCCGTTCAGCAGAAGGTAAGCCAGCTGGGCGATTTTGCGCAATCCCTCAGCCAGCAGGCCGACCTCCAGTCGGCCCTTGTCCCGGGTATGAACATAAAAACGACCGTGTTCAAGAATGATTTTTCCCTGCAGAATAGACTCAAGTTCATCAATCAGGTTGACGATGCCCGCAAGTTTGGCGGATTGAAGCGGGCCAGCCAGAAATTTTCGGCTCAAATCGTAATACGTCTCATCCAGAAAGAGTTCCCGACGATCATGGATAACGCTCAGGCTTGGGAAGATAGTCAGGATTTCCTTTGGCGGCATCATCACCGGTTCCTTGAAAGATCTGGAAGCCTTGTGCGTTTCCAAGGAGACCTTCTTGCGGCTGTTCGGAGCAAAGCTGAAGCCGAGGCTGCTTTCCAGGGCGCCATGTTCCATGAAGTGGGACTCAACCTTGCAGCGCGAGCGAACGGATGAACGGTTCACCAGCCCGCCGAGAAAGTCAGGTCGAAAAACAGCCACAAGCTTTTCCGCGATTCGTTCGTCCAGGTGGTAATGGATCGCCGGAACAGACGTCTCGGAACTCTCACTTTGAATGGCGCACAAAACATAGGCCAGCTTGAGGAGGTGACTCTTGCCCGTACTGTTTTCCCCGACGATAATGTTCAGATTGCCGGTGAAGCGTAGTTGAAGCTCTTGGAAGATGGAAAAATTTGAGACGGCAAGGGATGTCAGCATGGTGGAATACTCCGTTCGAACTGGCGGTTGCTGTGGCGCCGATTTTCAAGAACACTTGCATGAGATGAATGCCCCGTCAATGATGAATGTGAATGCGGCTCCTTGACTTCACCAATGAGAAACACGAATTGGTTGAGATCAATCTTTGACGAGACGACTCCATGTTCAAATTATTCATATTTGGAAGCATAACAGAGGAACGATGATGCCGCGAACATTCGTTATTCAAGCCTTGACCACTGAAAAAGCGCTGGGGGAAATTCTTCTGCAGGGGTGGGTGCGCACCCGTCGGGATGCGAAGGGGTTTTCCTTCCTAGAGATCAATGATGGTTCCTGCCTGAAAAATATTCAGGTGGTCATGGATCATGCCGCTGCGGATCATTTGTTCAGGGACGTGAACAACGGCGCGTCCGTGGAGATTCACGGCAGGCACGTGGCATCGCCGGCCGCGGGACAGAATTGGGAAGTGCAGGCGACAAAGGTGTTGCTGATCGGCCTGGCCGACCAGGAAACATATCCTTTGCAAAAGAAGCGTCATTCCGATGAATTTTTGCGGACCATCGCCCATCTGCGTCCCCGAACCAACAAGTACGGGGCCATGGCCCGGATTCGTTCCGAAGCGGCTTTTGCCGTGCACGCGTTCTTTCGCGAACGCGGATTCTGGCATCTGCACACGCCGATCATCACTGGTTCGGATTGCGAAGGCGCGGGGGAGATGTTTCGCGTGACGAGCCTACCGCTGGACCACAAGTCGCTGCCCGGGTCCGACCCTTGTGCCGATGATTTTTTCGGCAGACAGGCCAACCTGACCGTTTCCGGACAACTGGAAGCGGAACTCTACGCCTGCGCTTTAGGCAAGGTCTATACTTTCGGTCCGACCTTCCGGGCGGAGAATTCGAACACGCCCCGCCACGCCGCCGAATTCTGGATGATCGAGCCGGAGTTCACCTTTGGCGATCTTGTGGGAAACATGGATCTGGCGGAGGAACTGACCAAATCCATGGTTCGGCACGTCATGGAGCATTGCACGGACGACCTGGAGTTGTTCGGCAAGTTCGTGGACAAGGCCCTGCTTGCCGATCTGGACATCCTTCTGGCCAAGCCCTTTGCCCGGATATCCTATGCCCAGGCCATCGAGATTCTCGAGGAGAGCCGGCGCGATTTTGAATACCAGGTGATTTTCGGATCAGACCTGCAGACCGAGCACGAACGCTTCCTGGCCGAGGAGCACTTCAAGCAGCCGGTCATCGTGCATGGCTATCCGCGGACCATCAAGCCGTTTTACATGCGCCTGAACGACGACGGCGAAACCGTGGCCGCCATGGATCTGCTGGTGCCCCGGGTGGGCGAGCTGGTGGGCGGAAGCCAGCGCGAGGAACGGCTGAACATCCTGACGGATCGCATGGACGAGCAGGGGCTGAGCCGGGACGCCTACTGGTGGTATCTGGATACCCGCCGCTTCGGCACCGTGCCCCACGCCGGTTTCGGCATGGGCTTCGAGCGCTTTCTGATGATGGCCACCGGTGCGACCAACATCCGCGACGTGATTGCCTTCCCCCGCACGCCGGGGCATTTGGAGTTCTAGTTCGGGGCAGGCTTGGCTGCCCCCCCTCTCTGTTCAGGCTCGTCCCAATCCCATTCTCGGCGACATCTCCTTGCCGGTCAAATCCGTGTCATATCCTCCCAATGCCCTGATTCTGGCCTGCAATCCCTCTGAACGGATCAGATCCAGCACCGTGGTGATTTTCGAGTCATCGGCCCATTGCGCTGGAATAATCAGGTCGTATCGTTCCCGGGCCAGGGGCACGAAGTCCAGGTTCAGGGCCCGGGCCGCGGCAAAGATGCCCAGACCGCAGTCCGCCGCGCCGCTGAGCACGTTCACGGCCACGGCCATGTGCGTGTATTCCTCCTTCTCATATCCGTTGACCGTGTCCGAGGCGATGCCGGCCTGCTTGAGGTGGTGGTCCAGGAGGATGCGGGTGCCGGCGCCGCGCTGGCGGTTGATGAAGGTCAGGTCGGGCCTGGCCAAGTCCTCGACGCCTCGGATGTTTTTGGGATTGCCTTTGGCCACGATCAGCCCCTGGTGACGGATGGCCAGGTTGATCACCAGCAGGTCCAGGCCGGGGAGGTATTTGGCCAGAAAGGGAAAGTTGTAGTCGTCGGTTTCCGGATCGAACAAGTGGCAGCCGGCGAAATGAGCCGCGCCGTTGCGCAGGGCGGTCAGGCCGCCCATGCTGCCGACATGGGTTGAGGCCAGTCGGTACGGCTCGGCAAGGCCCATGAGTTCGTTGGTCAGCAGATCCAATGTATTGTCGTGGCTTCCCACGGAAACGATGGTCCGTTCCAGCTCGGCTTCCGGCGCCAGTAGTTCGGCCTCGACCATGGCTCCGGCCTCCACGCCTTCGCTGTGCATGGGGATCCGGGCGATGCCCTGGGCTTTGGTCAGGGTGGTGATCATCCCGGCTCCGCGGGCCAGGGGAGTGGCCACCCATTTCTCGCCCACACGCCCGATGGCCAGACGCATGAACTCCTGGACTCCCAGCTTTGAGGGTGCCTTGCGCGTCAATTCCACCTTTATTCTGGTTCGCGATCCGGGATCGCGGCGGCCCAGCCAGGAAGCCAGGGGCCGGACCAGTTCCTCGAAACAAATCACCGCGCTGACCGGATATCCGGGTGCGCCCACCAGAAGCCTGCCCCTGGCTTCGCCCAGCAGGGAAGGCTTGCCGGGCATGGCCGCGATGCCGTGCACCAGGACACTGCCGGCGTGCTCCATGACCGTGCGCGTGAAATCCTTGGAGCCCGCGGATGATCCGGCACCGATGACCACGATATGCGCATCGTCCAGGGCCTCGTCCACAGCGGATGCCAGCGCGTCCAGCTCGTCGCGCACCGGCGGAACGCGCTGGACCACGCATCCCCAGGACTCGGCCAGGGCCTTGAAGACCTGGGAGTTGCTTTCCACTACCTGGCCCGGACGGGGTTCCGGCCTGGTCGTGAAATCCAGGACTTCGTCCCCGGTGGGGATGATGGCGATCCGGATCTTTTCCCAGACTTCGATTTCCCACATTCCGGCACTGAGCAGGGCCCCGACGTCGTAGGGCGTGATCTGGTGGTTCTGCGGCAGCAGGAGTTCCGTGGCCACGATGTCCTCGCCGATGCGCCGGACATGCTGCCAGGGGAAAGCCGGAGCCTCGATGGTAATGGTTTGTTCGTCCACCTGAACCACCTGCTCGATCATAATCACGGCATTGGTCCCCTCGGGCATGGCATGACCGGTGTTCACCGGTCGGTACTCCGTGTCCAGCTTCAGCTCCAGGGGCCGTCCCTCCCGGGCCGTGAAGGTGGTTTCCGCGTTCACGGCCACGCCGTCCATGGCCGCGCTATGATGGGTCGGGCTGGAATACCGGGAATAGACCGGCGCCGCGGTCACCCGACCCACGGCCTCATGCGACGGGATGGTCTCCCTGAGGACCAGGGCGTCGCGGTCCAGAGCCTGCCTGGCCTTGGCCACGGCCTCGGGAATGGGAATGGTGGTCAGATAGATGGAGCGTTGGAAGGACATGAAAACTCCTTGGGAGTACAAGGTTCAAATAAGGGTATTTTATTGTCGGCAGAACACTTGGGTAGTGCAAGTTCGTTGTTTTCTCAAGAAAAAATTGAATGTTGTTTTTTTGAGTTATTTTAAGTCATTTTTGGTTTAAATATTTTTTTATAATTTTATTGTTGACGATAAACAACCTAAATGGCTATGCACGACCATCGATAGTTTGAAAGGTCAGGAGGTGATTTGGTGTGAAGAATTTGTTGTCGACCAAAGAAGTGGCGCAACTGCTCGATGTGAACGAGAAGATGGTCTACGGCCTGGTTGCCGAAAAAGGCCTTCCGGCCACGAAGGTTACCGGCAAATGGCTGTTTCCAAAGCATCTCGTGGAACAGTGGATTGAAAATTCCACCCAGAACTTTCCTGCTCCGGCATCTCCCTTGCCGCCGTATCACGGGCTGTTGATCGTGGCCGGCAGTGATGATCCGCTGCTGGAGCGGACCTTGAACCTGTTCAACAAGACGTTCCCGAAGCATCTTGCGGTCTACGGCAACGTGGGCAGTTTCGGAGGGCTCAAGGCCCTGCGCAACAATCTGTGTCACATGGCGTCGAGCCACTTGATTCAGGCGGAAGACGGGGATTTCAATTTTCAGTTCGCCTCGGAGGAACTGGCAACGCCTCCGGCGGTGATCAACTTCTCCTACAGGGAGCAGGGCCTGATCCTGGCCAAGGGCAATCCCCTGAACATTCAGTCCGTAGCCGATTTGGGCCGCAAGGAGATCCGGGTGGTCAATCGGCCTCTGACCACGGGCACGCGCCTGCTGTTCGATCAGCACCTGGAAAGAGCGAACGTGGCCGCGGAAACCATGGTCGGCTACGGCGCCGAGGTTCATCGCCATCTGGATGTCGGGCTGGAGGTGCTGGCCGGGCGGGCGGATGTAGGCCCGGGCATCAGGGCCGTGGCCGGCATCCTGGAACTGGATTTTCTTCCCCTGGGCCGGGAGCGCTTCGATTTGCTGATTTCCCGGGAGCGGTTCTTCGACAAGGGGATTCAGCAGTTCCTGGGACTGCTCCATGACCCGGCGTTCCAGCGACTGGCCGGGGAACTGGACGGCTACGATATTTCCCAGGCGGGAAGGACGATTTTTCCCCAAGAGCAGGATGATGATGCGCAGTAGTTGTACTTTTTCGGTATCTATCAGTTCATCAGAGTATAAGCGAACTGGATACCTGCCATCGCGGGGACGACTGAATCGGAGACGGCATGGAAAACAAGTCATTCCCGCGAAGGCGGGAATCCAGGAGCGGATTCAGGTGATCAATAAAGTGGATTGAATCTCACAGTGGAGATGCGACATTGTCTTTCATCAACATTAACCAGACAAGAGGGGCATCATGAAGAAAACCGTATTGACGTTGATCTGCGCGTTCATTTTGCTGGCCGCCATCCCGGCACTGGCCCAGGACAAGGTGATCACCATGAGCACCACCACCAGCACCGAAGCCTCCGGACTTCTGGACTACCTGCTCCCCGAATTCCAGAAGGACACCGGGATCACCGTGCGTGTCATGTCCAAGGGAACCGGAGCGGCTTTGCGGGACGGGATGGACGGCAACGCTGACGTGGTTTTCGTGCACGACGTGGCCCGGGAAGAACAGTTTGTGGCCGAAGGATACGGCACAAAGCGCTATTATGTGATGTACAATGACTTCATCATCGTCGGGCCGGAGAGCGACCCGGCCGGAATCAAGGACGCGCCGAACTCCGCCGAAGCCATGAAACGCATTGCCGCGGCCAAAGCGCCTTTTGTGTCCCGAGGGGACGACAGTGGGACGCATTCCCGGGAAAGGCAGCTTTGGGAAGCAACGGGGTTGGCTCTGACAGATGCCAAATCTCCCCAGGACAGCGGCGGTTGGTACTTTTCCATCGGCCAAGGCATGGGCGAGGCCTTGATTTTCGCCGAGGAAAAGGAAGGGTACGTCCTCGCGGATCGAGGCACATATTTGCAGTACAAGTACGGTCGCAGTCAGCCCTTCGACTTGGGGGTCGTTTACGAAGGCGACGACATGCTTAAGAATCCCTACGGCGTTATCCCGGTCAACCCGGAAAAGCATCCCCACGTGAAGTTCGATCTGGCCGATACCTTCGCCCAGTGGCTGGTCTCCGAGCGCGGCCAGCAGATCATCGGCAGCTACCAGCTCCACGACCAACCGCTGTTCTTTTCGGATGCGAAAGAATGATGTTCAGCGACAAGTAGGGGCGCACCTGCGTGTGCGCCCAATACGAATTTGCCCAACAAATTGCATGGACGGAATGCCACGGATGGACGGCCAGCCACAGTATAAGACATATGAAACCGTGATGATCGCTCACCTGCAAGGGCGGACACACAGGTCCGCCCCTACACCGCCCCTGTGATTTGCTCCTGACTTTTGACCTTCGACTTTTAACGTCTGTCATCTGACTTCTGAACTCCCATGGATTTTCTCACTCAAAGCATCATCGAAGCCTTCCGGATGATCTGGTCCCTGGATCCGGAGATGTATTTCATCGTCTACGTCTCCTTGTACGTCAGCTTTTTCTCCACGATTATCGCCTCGATTCTGGGCGTGCCGCTGGGGTTTCTGATCGCGGTGAAACAGTTCCGTGGCAAGCGGGCCGTGATCACCATCCTGAATACCATGCTGGCTCTGCCCACTGTTGTCATCGGATTGTTCGTCTACGCCTTCCTGTCCCGGCGGGGCATGCTCGGGCACCTTGGCCTGCTTTACACGCCCAAGGCCATTATCATCGGGCAGGTAATCCTGATTCTGCCCTGGGTGGCTACCTTCACCATGGCCGCGGTCAGCCGGATCGACGAGCGCTATCGGCGCACGGCCCTGACCCTGGGCGCGAACGCCCTGCAAGCGGCCCTGGCCGTGGCTCGGGAAGCCCGGTTCGGCATTCTGGCCGCCATCATCGCCGCCTTTGGCCGGGTCATCGCGGAAATCGGCATCGCCATGATGCTCGGCGGAAACATCAAGGGCTTCACCCGGACCATGACCACGGCCATGGCCCTGGAACACAACAAGGGAGAATTCGTCCTGGCCGTCGCCCTGGGCATCGTCCTGTTGACCGTGAGTCTGATCATGAACGTGGCTTTGCAAATGGTGCAGGGCAAGTACGGGAGCAACCGGTGAGCCTGTATTCCTTGCAAGAAGTTCGACAGGTTTTCGAAGACCGGACCGTTCTGGATATCGACAACCTTGAAATGACAGCCGGGGGCAGTTACGCCCTGTTGGGACCCAACGGGTCGGGCAAAACCACGTTGCTGCACGTTCTGGCTTTTTTACGGCCGCCCTCCAGTGGCGTCATTTATTTTCAGGGTCAGAAGGTGGAGTGGCGGGACAGCGTTCTGACCGGCTTGCGCCGCAAGGTGGTGCTGGTGGATCAGCATCCGATCATGTTTTCCACCACGGTGCTCAAGAACGTGGAATACGGCCCCAGGATGCGCGGCGTATCCGCCCGTGAGCGGCGCAAGGCCGCCGAGGAATGCCTGGAACGCGTGGGCATGTCCGCCTTCGCCCATCGTCCGGCTCATTTGCTGTCCGGCGGCGAAACCCAGCGCGTGGCCATTGCCCGGGCCATGGCCTGCCGCCCCGAGGTGATGCTCTTCGACGAGCCCACGGCCAGCGTGGACGTGGAAAACCAGGCCGTGATCGACGGGGTGATTCGTCAACTCCGGAAGGACAAAGGCGTGAATGGGCGCATTTCCATCATCTTTTCAACGCACAAGCCCCTGGAAGCGTCTAGGCTGGCCCAGGAAAGGATATTCCTGTTCGAAGGCCGACTCACGGGACCGGGCGGCGAAAATCTACTTTCCTGCGACATTGTCCAAGGCGGAGGGGGAGCGGTCTGCGTTGTCGGAGACAACGTCGCCCTGCCCGTGCAAACGTCGCGCTCCGGCCCGGGGCGGGTATTCATTAAACCCGAACTGATCGGGCTCTTCCCCCTGGATGCGGCTCATGAAGAGACGACCGAGCAGGGGCATGTCGGCGAAATATTGCAGATGACGGCGGAAGGTCCGAACATCAAGGTGCTCCTGGATATCGGCGTTCCCCTCCGGACTTTGCTGAGCAAGGATGAAGCCAGGCATCTCGACGCCATGGTCGGGGAAAAAGTGCGGGTGCGTATTGATCCGGAAGCGATAGAGCTGGCTTGATGACCAGATTATCGATATATCGCCCGAATCAGGTTTGGTGCCCTGACGAAGTTGCCATTTTTTCGATTCCCGGTAAATTCTTTCCGAAATCAGTTGCACGTCATGATTAAAAAAAAGGAATCCCGGCATGTTCGATGCTCTTCCGACGGAAGATTACACCTCTCCGCACCGCAGTCTCTCCTGGTTCACCAAAACTTTTCCCAGCGCGATCTTCTACCCCAAGATGATCAGGGTTATCTTTCGGGCCTCGAACAAGGCCAGGCGGTCGATGTATGACGGCCGGGCCTGGATCGAAAGCAGCCGGACCATCTGTTCTGTCCTGGAAAGCATCGGCGTCCGCCTTCAGATCGAGAACGTTTCCCCTCTGGCGAAGCTCGACTCCCCATGCGTTTTCGTGGGCAATCACATGAGCACCCTGGAAACGTTTGTCCTGCCGTCGATCATCCAGCCGCACCGGCCGGTCACCTTCGTGGTCAAGCGCAGCCTGGTGGAGTATCCCGTGTTCAAACATGTGATGATCTCCCGCGATCCGGTCGTGGTTGAGCGCCAAAACCCGCGGGACGACTTCAAGACCGTCATGGAGGAAGGCTGCAGACGGCTGGAGAAGGATATCTCGATTGTGGTCTTTCCCCAATCAACCCGGGAACCGGAGTTCGATCCCCAGAAATTCAACTCCATGGGAGTAAAGCTGGCCAAGCGGGCCGGGGTCCAGGTGGTTCCTTTCGCATTGAAGACCGATGCGTGGGGCAATGGAAAACTTCTCAAGGATTTTGGAAAGATAGACCCGAAGAGAACCGTCCATTTCCACTTCCATGAACCCATGACGGTCACCGGGGCGGGGAAGGATGAGCACGCGCACATCGTGGAGTTCATTCAAGGGAAATTGGAGCAATGGAACAGGCGGAGTATGGGGAAGGTTCATATTGGTTCATATGATAATAACACCGATGCGTGATAGCGATTGACGCCCTCTGTATTTAATCGTATTCTATTGTCCTCATTTAGAATCATCGGAGGGTCCATGACTAAGACAGTGACATTGCGACTGGACGAGCCGGTCTATCGGCTTTTCAAGGAAGTGGCGGAGCGGGAGAACAGGCCGCTCTCGAATTTCATTGAGACGGCGGCCATGCGGTTTGTGCGTGAGCACGAAACCGTGGACGAATTCGAGATGGCCGAGATTCGGAGCAACGCCGAACTCAACCAGAGTCTGCAACAGGGACATCAGGATGCCCAGCAGCGCCACGGTACGTTTGTCTGAGTTCAGGGTTTTCGAGACTGAAGAATTCAAGAAGGCGTTGGTCCGGCTTGGCCCGCCGCGTTTTCTGCCCGGGAAGCTCCAAACGTACGTCTATCCCCAGTTGCGCCAAGGGCCGTTCTTCGGCCCGAACATCCGAAAACTCCGGGGGTATACACCCGCCACCTGGCGCTACAGGATCGGTCCTTTTCGCATCTTCTACTCCGTGGACGAGAGCGAGAGGATCGTGTTTATGCTGACGGTGGATGATCGAAAAGACGCGTACGGATGATCGGCCACCCAGGAAATGTTGCCTACTCCGCTCCGCTACGAGGCAGATTTGCGATGTTTAGCTATGTCATACGTCACCGAGGCCCTTCTCCCATCCTTCCCCATGGCCCTGCCCACCGCGAGAATGCCTATTAATGCCAGGCAGTGAATTTATTTGCACCACGCAAAGGTATGATCTTTTGTCATACCGGAGGTGAGGATCATGAGCACGGCAAAAGTCGCCATTCCAACAAATTCAGAATAAGAAACAAAGGAATAATGAATGTTTGGACGGTTTTTCATGATAGTTATGAGTGTGCTGTTTGTTCTGGTTGCGCTTTCAAGCAGTGTTTCCTTTGCACAGGATTCAGCAACGGAATACGACAAACCAGTTATCGGGGTAATTCTTCCTTTTTCCTCAGCCTTTGAAGACATCGCTATTGAGCAGCAACGAGCCATCAATCTGGCTCTTTCAAAGTCGGATGTTCCTGTAGAGATTATCTTCAAGGATGGAGGAGCGGACAAGGAAAGCGCTGTGCAGGCATTTCATGAGCTTGCGGGGCTTGAGGATCGTCCCCTGGCGGTCATCAGCTGCTCCAGTTGGGCTTCTGACGCGATACATCCCCTTGCTGCCGAGAATGGGATATTTCATATCGCCATCGGCAGCGCAGCATTGAATCGCACCCATTCAGGAAATACAGTCAGGTTCACTCTGGACGCGGAGGATGAGCAACAGCAGTTGGCTGAGTATCTGTCCTCCTTCGAGAAAATCGCAATAATGGCCATGGACAACGACCTGGGCAACAGCTGGATTTCCCACATACGGCACAGTTTTCCTGATCAGGTTGCAGCGGCGCATGTGTATGATCCTCAAAAAATGGACATCCACGAAAAACTTGCGGAAATACAGGCCATTGATCCGGACGTCCTGGTGCTGATCAGTGCGGGGGAGGCTGCCGGGATTGCCCGGCAGGCCCGAAAAATTGGAATAACCGCGCAATTCGTAGGCACGCGGCCCATTGAGCGTGCGGAACTTCTGGCTGAGCCGGAATACGCCAACGGTCTTGTCTATACATACCCTTCCTACAATACAAAGCATGAATTTTCTGGCATGTACCGGGGGAAATACGGAAGCGATCCCGGATTTTTCGGGGTCGAAGCTTTTGATGCAGTGACCACGCTTTTGCAGTTTCTGGACAAAGGATTTGTGCGGCCGGCTGATTTGTTTCAGAGCTACGCGGGGCGCAAATTTGTGGGTGCGCTGGGGGAGATTTATTTCAACAGCCATGGAGACGCCAGGTATCCATATCTGTTTAAGCAGATAGTGGACGGCCGGTTTCAGGTTGCCGAATTTCAATTTCCCATGCTTCTTGAAAAGACCGCGCAACAGCTTGAAGACATATTCCGGGAAATGGATCAGGACATTGCACTGACTGCCCGGAAGCTTTCCAAAACAGGACTTGCCGGAGAGCCTGCCGCTTTAATACTCCAGGAGCTTTACGCAAAAAATCTCCATGCCTACAACTGCGTTACCGTGGATGCTGAAGGGATAATCGTCAATGTGGCCCCGGCCGGGTACCTGGATGTCATTGGCGAGGACATCAGCCATCAGGAACAGATCGTCCGGCTGCATTCCACGCGCCAGCCGGTCCTCAGTCAAGCCGTGAAGATGGTTGAGGGATTTGTGGGTATTGACCTGGAACACCCTGTATTCAGTCCTGAAAATCAGTTTATAGGATCAGTCAGCATTTTGGCCAAACCTGATTTTTTCGGAAGCATTATTTCCCAGAAGGTCTCCAATTTTCCCGTGGAAATGTTTGTGATCCAGAAGGATGGGGTCATGGTCTATGATATTAATGAACAGGAAATCGGCAAAAATGTTTTTCTTGATCCGTTATATCAAACATATCCTTCCCTGCTTGCGGTTGCTCGCAGGATAGCTGCCGAGCCGGATGGTCGGGGGCGATACCGTTTTCTGGACAAGAACATGCGTGAGGAGGTGGTCAAAAATATTCTCTGGACCACGGTGGGACTGCACGGAACCGAGTACCGACTGGCTCTGGCCTTTGAAGAGTAAGAATCAGAAGTGTCAGTTAGTGTTGGTGAGCATTAGGATTACCACGATGTTGAAAATACTCGCTGGCTGCGTTGCGGCTCCCGCACCGAATTGGGTTGTTATACCTTGTTGTTAAACGGTTGGCGTCCCAAGTCGGTGCGGGATTGTGGAATTCATTATCTTTCTGTTCTCGTCTCCAAAATCGCACAACCAGGAGCGGCCTATGACCATCAATTCAGCCAGCGTAACCTTCGTCACCCCAAAACTCGAGGAGACCCGACGGTTCTACGAGCTGCATTTCGGCGCACGCCCGGTTTTCGACTGCGGCTGGTATGTCGTGCTTCGTCTTGCGGAATCCGGTTCCGGAGCGGAGGTCTGCCTCATGGAACCGCGTGAAGGCACGGCGCCCTTTTCCGGAGGCGCGGTCCTGAACCTTCATGTTTCCGATGCCGATGGAATGTACGACCGGCTGGTGAACAAGGCCGGTCTGACCGTCCTGATCCCTCTTGAAGACCATCCATGGGGAGACAGAGGGTTCGGCTTGCAGGATCCTTCCGGCGTGACCGTCTATTGCTACCACCCCATTGCCCCTGCCCGGGAATTTCGTAAGTACTTCATCGAGGACGATCAGGATCAGTAAAAACATCGGGAGCAGCGAGCCGAGCCGCGGCCTGCCCCCTTTTCGCGCAAGCTTGTCGGTGCAGCCGAACCAGCGACGAACTTTACGGCTCATGCGCGGGGTTCGGGTCAGCGAGGCCCGCGCTTCGGCATCATCCTTTGCCAGGAGAACGGTCATTCCCGCAAGGGTGCCAGGTGGTCGACGTTCATACGCGTTGGTCGTGATGATTACCGCCAGCCCTGCGGGTCCGTACAAATGGGGTCGCGGCAGAGCAGGGCGCAGAAGCCCTGGTGATCGTCCATGCTGATAGAGTAATTGATCTGGAATGGTCCGTAATTATCCTGGCATAGCCCGTTGATGCACGTATACGACTTGAACTGGCACCCGATGAGATGACCCTTTACGAGGTTTCCTGCCTCTACCCTGGTGACGGCATATGGATGGACCGTGCATCGCTTCGAAAAATAGTCTGAGTTGTTATTGCAGAATAGGGTTCTGGCGGAGAGGCTGCCAGCCATGAGGAGCGTTGCGGCGATGGTCAGGATTACGGCCGTCCCTGCGCGGACAACAATTGTGCGAAGCGAGTTGGATGTTTGCATTGGGATGTCTCCTTGTTTGTGCATTACGCGGGTTGTTTCGGTTTGATGCCGAAGCTGAATGCTTGATCAGATCGTTGTAGTCAACAGTGGTAACCAGGATGCAGGTGAACTCCTGGCTGTTGTTCTCACAAAAGCAATACCCACGCCAAGCAAAAATATGTTGAAATTATAAGCAGATCACGAAAATTACAAGATTGTATGCGGCTTCTGGGCCGCCAAAAGCCTTGGCGATGCGCCAACAATATTGGCGTTGTTCACGGCTTGGTAGAAACGACATTGCCGGAATTTATGGATGATGCTAAAATCATGGCGCGCAATTCCTACAAAAATGAATCGAATGTACCTACCAAATTGTTCCATTTTCTGTCTTCGTCATCTTTTACGGCAAATTAAATAAATAATTTCAACATGCTGCTTTCGTGGCATGAACCCTGCTTTGTTTCCTCCCAGGAGGAGATAATCATGGAGGTCATTTTGTTGATTGGCGCGGCCTTGGTGGTGATCGTGGCTTGCGAGAGCGGGCTGGGGTGGTGCACCGCGGTGCATGCTGAAGGAACCGTTGCTGAGGAGAGCTGTCGACCAATACGTATCTCGTCATGGCAGGCACTGGTCATGATCGGGCCGTTGTTCCTGGCGGGAAGCGGTTTGCCCTTGCTTTTCGTCTATCCCGTGCAGGCTGTTATTTGCCTAGGAATTGCCGCTTTGTTGCTGGGGCTGCGGAAAATCTGCCGTTGATGACCAGGAACCTCAAAATGGACATTTCGTTCTGGTATCCCCTGCAACTCACCCTGCGGGTGGCTTCCCTGGCTACGCTCTTCGCTCTGGTGTTCGAGGTGCTGCTGGCCTGTGTCATTCACCGGTTCCGATTTCCGGGCCGGGACGTACTGGATGCCGTGCTTACCTAGCCCATGGTCCTGCCCCCCAAGGTGTTGGGCTACTATCTGATCGTGTTGATGGGTGCATGGGGTGATCAGCCATTTGCTGGAGTCGACCTTAGGCATCACCCTGATGTTCACTTGGCAGGGGGCGGTGATTTCCGCGGCTGTGGTGGCTTTCCGTGGTCTTCAAGTCGGCCCGGGCCGGCCTGGAAGGGGTGGGCAAAAGTACGAGAATGCAGCCCGCACCCTGGGCTGTGGAGAATGTTGCAACATCTTGCGCCAAACATACATTCTTTTCATAAATCGAAATTGAAGGTTTCAAATGCAACTTGAACCGTTCAGGCTCGAACGCTACTTTTCGCAGCATGAATTTTCAGCTCCGTATCTGCTCTGTACCTCGGACTGCGAGAGCATGGAACTGCGGGATTTGCTGGCGCTGGAACCCGATGCTGGCGAGCGGTTCCTCTCGCTTTGGCTGGGCTACACGGAATCCCTCGGAAATCCAGAGCTGCGGCAAGTGATTGCCGCGATGTATGAGCGGGTCGCGGCCGACCAGGTGCTGGTGCACGCCGGGGCGGAAGAGGCGATCTTCAATTTCATGAACGTGGCTCTTCGTTCCGGCGACCATGTCATCGTGCACGCTCCCTATTACCAGTCCCTGGGCGAAGTGGCTCGCAGCATCGGCGCCGAGGTGTCGGAATGGCGGGGTGATCCGGCGCAGGCTTGGGAACTCGACCTTGAAGTATTCAAGGCTGCTCTTACACCGCGCACCAAGGCGGCAGTGATCAATTTCCCTCACAACCCCACCGGATTTCTGCCACGAATTGAGTTTGTCCGCGCACTCTCGGAACTTTCTGAACAGCACGGATTCATCATCTTTTCTGATGAAGTCTACCGGGGGCTGGAACTCGATCCGTCCCATCGCCTGCCGGCTTTTGCGGATTTGAACCACCGCGCCGTCTCTCTGGGAGTCATGTCCAAGACTTATGGACTTGCCGGGCTCAGGATTGGCTGGATCGCCACGCGCAACGAGCTTCTGTTTAACGAAATGGCTGCATTCAAGGATTACACGACCATCTGCAACAGCGCCCCAAGCGAGTTTCTGGCGGCCCTTGCATTGCGGAACGCCAAGTCGATTGTTGAACGGAACCTCGGGATAATCCGCAAGAACCTCGACCATCTGGATGCGTTTTTCGCACACCGTCCGGATCTGTTCACCTGGAATCGCCCGAAAGCGGGGTCGCTCGCCTTCCCCGCGCTGCTGAAGGGAGATGTCGAGAGGTTCTGCGCTGATCTGGTCGAGAAGGCAGGAATTCTGCTGCTGCCGGGAACGCTCTACGGCTCAGGAACAAATTGTTTCCGCATTGGTTTCGGACGCAAAAATGTTCCGCACGTTCTCCAGAGATTTGATGAGTATCTGAAGAAAGTGCCGAGCACCTAAATCGCCTCAATGCCCGTTTCCCCAGTGCGGATGCGGATCACGTCCTCCACGGGGAGGACAAAGATCTTGCCGTCTCCGATTTTACCGGTCTTCGCCGTTTCCTGAACAATCTGAATAACATCATTGGTCATGGAGTCGTCCACCACCACCTCGATCTTGATCTTGGCGGTGAATTCCACTTGGTACTCAGCTCCGCGGTAGACTTCCTTGTGGCCGTGCTGGCGGCCGAATCCCCTGACTTCGGTGATGGTCATGCCCTTGATGCCCAAGCCGGTGAGAGCCGACTTCACTTCTTCCAGCTTGTGAGGCCTGGTGATGATCTCGATCTTTTTCATTCCGGACTCCTTGGCTGGCTGCATGGAAAACAAGCTTCAGCATTTTGTGATTGAGCCGTCAGTGTATGCGCCAGGCAGTTGCCTGGCGCAGGTGTTTTCGGTGTGCGCTCAGTGGAACATGCGCAACACTCTATCGGTCAGATGTCGAAAGATGTTGCCTTCATCAATGGTGCGCATCGCGACGAGCGGGTGAGTGGCGACGGGTTCATCGCCGAGGAAAAGCTGCAGTTCTCCCACCGTGTCGCCAATATTGACCGGAGCTTGAATATGTTCCGATACAACCATTTCAAGGCGAAGGTTATCCTGGCTGCCCCTGGGGATGGATGCGAAGAAGTCCGTGGCGACGCCTACGGGCAATCGCGTTTCTGAACCAAACCAGATCCGGGGGTCAACAATCGTCTGGCCGGAACTTCGGACAAGTACGGTTTCAAACTGGCGGAACCCCCAGTTCAGGAGAGCCTGGGATTGATCGGCACGGGCCAGGCCGCCCTGGCGGGTGTTGGGTGCGTCAATGCCCATAACCACGGCGACAAGGCGCATGTCGTCGCGCTTGGCGGAAGTCACCAGATTGTATCCGGCGGCCGATGTCCACCCGGTTTTGACGCCGTCCACCGATGGGTCACGTCCAAGAAGGAGATTGCGATTGTATTGCCTGATATTGTTGAAGGTGAATTCACGCTCGGAGTAGAAGCTGTAATATTCTGGAAAGTTAATGATCAGTTTCCTGGCCAGGGTGACGATGTCCCTGGCTGTTGTGTATTGCTCCTGTGTACTGGGCAGGCCGTGGCTGTTCTGGAACTGGGTGTTGGTCAGACCCAACTCCAGCGCCTGCGCGTTCATCAGGTCGACAAAAGCCGCTTCGGTTCCGGCAATTCGTTCGGCCAGGGCAACGCACGCATCGTTGCCGGACTGGACGATCATGCCCCGGATCAGATCTTCCACTGTAACCAAACTGCCCACGTCGATGTACATCCGGGAAGCTCCGGTCATTCCCGTGCGCCAAGCCTGCTCGCTGACGTGGACGAGTTCATCCATGGCCAGATTCCCGTTTTGCAATTGGCGGAAGACGAGATAAGCAGTCATGATTTTTGTCAAACTGGCCGGTTCGACCCGTTCATCGGCGTCTTTACCAGCCAAGGTCGCGCCGCTGTCGGCGTCCATCAGAAAAAAGTTGCGGGCGGTGAGACCGGAAGGCGGATCGACCAGCAGGCGAGCCTGGGCCGATGCCGCAAACAAAAGAAACAGCAGAAAGAAAATCAATGTTCGTTGTAATCGCATACCCTTAGCCTTGAATAAAAAGAGATGATTATTGAGGGACCTTGAAGACGATGAATTCGGGATTGTCCGGCGGGCTGCGCCGTCCCGAATCCCCAGAATACGGCAGCTCGCGCGTCAAAGCAACACATGGCGAAAGCTGGCGACACACGGCAGCACTTGTGCAAATGCCGTTCGTGGTGGCGCTTGAAAATGATTTTCGAAATTCCTTGACATTGATATTTGTTATCAGTACTTACCTTCTTCCCGGTTTCATCCATGTGATCATGGAGTTCAGTCTATTGAGCTGCAAAAATAATTAGCTGGAGGGGGCGTGATGTTTCAGAGATTTCGTAAACAGAAGCGCAAATTTGGTGCGGGTTGTTCGGATTGCTCGTCCGAAACGCAAGGCGTCAGGGGAAGCGATCAAATCCTGACGCAGGTTGGCAATGGATGCCGCTGCCGAATTCGTCGACATCGAGCTGTTGGGGCCATCCGCCAGCGGCTGCTTGATCTCGGTTTTGTACCCAATGCGGAAGTTGAAATGATCCGGTGCGCCACTCTGGGTGATCCACTGGAAATGCGCGTGGGCGACTACTACGTCACATTGCGCAAGCGCGAAGCGGATCTGATCGACGTAAAAACCGCTTAATAATGTTTATAGGCGCGAGCCGACTTCCGGTGCGGAAACGTACGCTTTTCTTTTGATGTTGAAAATCATTTGCTTTCTGTTGTTAACTTGCCGGCATCTGTGAAAGTTGAAGGATCTATGTCCGATATCAAGAAGAACATCATTACCGGGTTGGCCGGCCAGCAAAATGCGGGCAAATCGACCATCTTCAACATGCTTACCGGGGCGAACCAGCATATTGCCAACTACCCCGGCGTGACCGTGGATAAAAAGGTCGGCAGTTATCGCGACGAGTTGGGGAAGGTGGAAGTGGTCGACCTTCCGGGAACCTATAGCCTGACCTCCTTTTCCCTGGAAGAGCGGGTGGCTCGGGACTTTTTGCTCCGGGAAAAACCGGGTGCGATCATCAACGTCATCGATGCTTCCAGCCTACGGCGCGGCCTGTACTTCACCTTTCAGATTCTGGAAATGTCCTTTCCCGTGGTCATGGCCCTGAACATGGTGGACGTGGCCGAGTCCAACGGCCGGCGGGTGAACCACGAGAAGTTGGCCCAATTGCTGGGGATCGAGGTCGTCCCGACAGTGGGGCGCAAGGGGAAGGGCAAGACCGAACTGCGTCAGGCCGTGCGCCGAACGGCTCAGGAACGGCGAAACAGCGACGAAGAGTCGTGGGATCGCCACGCTCTGAGGATCAACTACGAAGAACTTGAGGGAGATATCGTCGAGATCCATGAGCGGCTCATGGAATCGAAAAGTATGGGCAAGGTCGTTCCGTTGCGATGGATGGCCGTCAAGCTTCTGGAGGGCGACGCCGAGGCCCAGAAGATTCTTCGGATGCATCATCAAGACGCCGAGGAGATCCTGGACGCCGTTTCCTTGGCTTCCAGCTCTTTTCAGCAACGAATGGACATTACCACCGGCGACTACATTGTCACTTGCCGGGACCGGCTGGCCGCCTCCATCGTCGAACAGTGCGTGGAGACGACCAGGGAAGAGACGGTCCGTCTTTCCGAAAAGATCGACCGGGTGCTGTTGAACCGGGCCTTTGCTCCGGTATTCCTGGTCTTCACTGTCTACCTGATTTATGAACTATCCATTGTCCAGGGGTACAAGCTAACGTTCCTGACCTGGCCGGCCCTGGCCTGGGTCCGGACCGTGGTGGCCGGACTGCTGCCCGATCCCGGTCTGCTTCAGGACACCCTGATTCGATCCATGTCCCTGTGGATGGTGGACAGCGTGAATACCCTGCTGAACTACGTGCCCATCTTCCTGATCCTCTTTGCCCTGATCGCGATTCTGGAGGATTCAGGCTACATGGCCCGGATCGCTTTTATCCTGGACCGGGTTTTTCAGAGTTTCGGGCTGCACGGCCAGTCCACGCTGCCCTTCATTCTCGGCGGGGTTTTCACCGGCGGTTGCGCCGTACCCGGGATCATGGCCACCAAGGGCATTCCGGACGAGCGCTCGCGCCTGGCCACGATCCTGACCGTGCCGTACATGAACTGTTTGGCAAAGATACCGCTCTATACGCTGCTGGTGAGCATCTATTTCGCGGCCTACAAGTCCTATCTGATGCTTTTTATCTCCACGATTACGATTATCATGGCCATGATCATCGCCAAGCTGCTCACTTCAACCATCCTGCGCAGCCGGGAGACGGCTCCCTTCGTCATGGAGATGCCCAACTACCACCTGCCGACACTCTTCGGGGTGCTGCGGCGGGCCTTTGACCGGACCTGGGTCTATATCAAGAAGGTGGGAACCATTGTCGTGGCAGTGGCCATTGTGGTTTACGTTTTGTTGCAGTTCCCCGGCCTGCCGGACGAGCGCATGGCCTACTTCGAGGCCCGGATGGACGATGCCATTGCCGAGTTCCGCGCGGACATCCAGGACACGGTTTATGCCGATCTGCTGGCGAATGACGATGCCGTGCTCAGGCTCTTGAACATCGCCAATGCCTACCGCGAGGCCAAGCTGGCCGCCACGACCCAGGAGGCGTCCACAGCCGTGGACGTCCGCTATGAGGCCATGCACCCGGAATTGTTTGACCTGCTCCGTCCCCGTGATCCCGAAGCACGTTCGGCAAACCGCTCGTTACGCAATCTCACCACGGAACGTTCGTCCCTGCGGACTGCCATCCGCGAGGAAACCATCGTCTACAGCTATTTCGGCACACTGGGCCGGGCTTTGGAACCGGTGACCAGGTATGCGGGCTTTGACTGGAAGGTCAACGTGGCCTTGATCAGTTCCTTTGCCGCCCGGGAGTCCAGCGTCGCCACTCTCGGCGTGCTGTTCCAGGAGGGCGCCGACGAGAGCATGAGCCTGGAAGAGCGCATGGGGCAGGCTGGGGCGGCCTCGGGATTTACTTCCTTGCATGCCTTTGCATTGATCCTCTTTTTCGCTCTGTACCCGCCCTGTCTGGCCACCACGATCATGGTCAAGGTCCAGACGGGTTCCTACAAATGGATGCTCTTTTCCATCATCTTTCCCACGGTGTTCGGACTGGTCGTGGCCAGCAGCGTCTTCACCGTCAGTTCCATGCTCGGCTTGAGCGGAATCCAGGCCATGGTCGGATTCTACATCCTGGCCCTGGCAACGGCCATCATCCTGTCCTTCCTGCCTGATCCGGCCTGGAAAGCATCCGGACCGGCCATTAGTCGCACCAAGGAGGCATAACCATGCTATGGGAATACCTGATTCTCGGAATTTTGCTGGCCTGGGCCGTGTTTTACATTTGGAAGAGCTTTTTCAAGAAAAAGGGCTGCTCCTGCGATTCCTGCCCCTCGGCCGCGAAGATACCGGGAATGGATGGGATCGGCGACTTGCGGAAGGACGAGAAAAAGCAGTTATGAACTGTTCAGCACAGCAACAATTGTTTGGCTGATTCATGCAGCGAAACTTGTACTGCTCAAAAAAATCGGCAATCAAAAGGTAAACCTGGGAGCGCCGCACCCCAGTGCGGCAGCGGTGTAACGCACTCAGAACCAATTTCCGGCTGGATCGCGACCCCAGTAGATGGATCACGAAACTCCCGCGTAGTTGGGTACCTGTGTACAGAAAACTTTATCGCTGACCTTTTTGAGCAGTAACGTAGATGAAAACGAAAATGAACAAAACACTCAATTGGAGGTACTGACCATGTTGCACCGTATATTCACCCTCTTTTTTCTGGCCGCCTTTCTGTTTCTGTCCGGAATCGCCGCCGCGCATACGCCCTTGTTCGCCTGCTTCGACAACGCTGATGGGACGGTATATTGCGAAGGCGGATTCTCCGACGGCTCCTCCGCGGCCGGAATTCCGATCATCGTCAAGGACGGTTCCGGAAACGTGATCCAAACCCTTGAACTGTCCCGGAACAGCGATGTGGAGTTCGACAAGCCCGAAGGCGAGTATTCCGTGCTCTTCGATGGGGGTGAGGGGCATGACATCCTGATTCCCGGTTCGCAGATTTTTGAATAGCGAGGTCTCCGTGCTTCGCCGGTTGCGGGGCACGGGTTATTGTTTGTCTTGATATGGAGTTTCATTTTCGATTTCAACAAATCATTTCTTTGGAGGATGACATGAAACGCAGATTGCTGCTTGCCGGATTGTTGACCCTGTTCCTAAGCGCTCCGGCCCTGGCCCATTTCCAAATGCTGTACACCCCGGAAAGCGCCTTGAATCAAGGCGGCGAGATGAACTTGAAGCTGGTCTTCACCCATCCCTTCGATGCCGACCACATCATGGACATGGAACCTGTTCAGGAGTTTTACGTGGTGCATCAGCGCGGCGAGGAGGGCGAGGCCCAGACCACCGACCTAAAGGAATACCTGAAGGAAATCACGTTTCGCGGCTTGGGTGATGCTGCCGGAAAAGCATTTGAAGCCAATCTTCCGGCCCGTGTTGTCCGTTCCATGGGCGACTATGTCTTCGTAGTGGTTCCGGCTCCATACTACGAAAAAGCCGACGAAGGCTACATTCAGCAGTTCACCAAGATGATCGTCAATGTCGGCGGCATGCCCGGCAACTGGCACGAGCCTTTGGGCCTGCCCGCGGAGATCGTTCCATTGAATAAGCCCTATGCCAATTGGACCGGCGGCGTGTTCACCGGAGTGGTCATGTCCAACGGAGATCCCGTGCCCAATGTTGAGGTGGATATCGAATATCTGAACGTAGAAGTGGACATGGCCGCCAACGCCTTTGTCGGTGAGCCCAGGATTGAAGCACCTCATCCGGCTTTTGAAACCATGACCGTTCTGGCCAACGATAAGGGCGAGTTCACCATCGGCCTGCCCAAGGCCGGCTGGTGGGGTATTGCCGTGCCGGACGTCGTCGAACTGGACCACAACGGCCAGGAACTGGTCCAGGAAGCAGTACTCTGGATCCAGGTAACCGATCTGCCGTAACGGCCATCTCAGAACCTGTCGCCGCTGTACGGAGTATCAGCGGAGTAGAGAGGCGTCGACAGGTATTTTTTGTAACTGCTCAGTACTTTTCATGAGAAACTCGGAGTGTTCCGGCTTGTCTCGATTTCTCAGCATCGCCTGTCAGACTGAGCCAGGATTCGTTCATCTAACCATTGCCAAGCGCCTGAATCGCCAATGTTTATTCGAGCAATGGTTTGATGTTACGAAACCGGCGAAGGAGTTTGCGAGGCCGCAAAATCAAGACGAGCCGGACCTCAGCTGAGTAGTTGTGCGCCAGGCGAAGTCCTGGCGATTCCAGTGGGATGCAAAGTTCCCACCGTGGTAATTGCCTGTTCACCACGAAGTCCAGGCTCGGCGAGCAGGGGTGACCCGAGACGCCAAGCGAGCCGGAAGAAGGCCGAAAGGCCGAGACAGAGTGCAGGCCTTAACGCAAGTGAACTCGCTTCGGCCTCGTTACAGCAAACTGGCGGAGGTGACCCTGCAACTACATGGGGAAATCTGCCATTGGTGCGATGGGAAAACAGGAGCGTCGCACCATCCGCCCGGGGTGTTTGGAGACGGCATGTACTCAAGGAA